>CALQRR010000348.1 GCA_943333015.1 Chitinophaga pinensis
GCCTATCCGACACTCAAGGAACTGCTGCAGGTGATGAAAAGCCAGCCAGATTTAAAGATTGAGATTCAAGGCCATGTGTGCTGCACTTACGATGGACAGGACGGTCCGAATATCGTAACCGGAAATCCACATCTTTCAGTAGACCGTGCGAAAGCCGTTTACGATTATCTTGTTTACAATGGCATTGATCCCAACCGGATGCGTTACAAGGGATTTGGCGGAAGCAAACGACTGATTTACCCCGAGATGACAGAATCGGACAGAACAACCAACAGAAGGGTGGAAATTGTTGTGCTCCGGGATTAATGAACGACAGGAGTTAGCTTACGGAATTCTCCCGGTGTTTGTCCCGTGAGTTTCTTAAACAGAATGAAAAAGTAATTCGTGTTGTTGAATCCCGAACGAAAACAAACATCGGTAAGCGATAGACTCATGTCGCCAAGCAATTTTTTAGCGAGCTGAATGCGTTCTTTTTGAATAAATTCAACAGGTGTGAATCCAAGTTCCCGCTTAAATGAACGGTGAAAGTTGGCTTTACTCATGCAGGCCATTTCGCTGAGTTTATCAATACAAAGCACTTCACCCAGATGACTTTGGATGTAGGAAATGGCAAAGGCAAGTCGGTTTTTTGAACTGTTTTCACTGGCGTGATCAATCAACACTTTTCGCGCCTGCGTCTGGAGCAAGCGAACAATCAGTTCTTGAATAGAAAGATTTGCTAATAAATCGCGCGATTGATGTGGCTCAAAACTCAGCTTAACAAGTCGGCTCAGCGTGTCGGCCAGTTGATCGTTGTTGCGAAAATGAAACTGATTCCAGGTAATATCCCACATATCACCATCTTCTGCTTTTGGAAATTGCTCATTGAGCAGGTGAATGGTTTGTCGGATAATGTCCTGATTGACAGCCAAAGCAAGACATTGGGTTGGATTACTTTCCTTGGCTTCCGGAAAATCTATCCGCATTTCTTCGCCCGGTGCAAGAATGACCGATTCGCCCGGATAATATTCAAAATGAGTATCTCCCTTGAGATGCATCACTTTCTTTCCACGTAGCATCGAGGTAAATACCAAATCGTCAAACTGCAAGCGGACATTGTCGGCCTGCAGGTGCGTTTCGAAAACATTGAGTTCAAACTGCGGACGTGAAATCACAGTTCTGTTTTCAACCATCGTGATCAAATCCTCTGGTTTTCGCAAAGCTGGTGCAAACGGAACGGATAAATGACGCATCGGAATATCTCAGTTACAGGAGCAATGTAGAAAAAGCTCCTATACACTTGACGTTAAAAATTCACAATGAGAGTATTGTAAAGTCCTTTGATACAATACTCAAGCACATTTATTTCAGGGCTGGCTAATCTTGCTTAAACGAATCATCACAACCATGGAAACAAGCGAGAAAACAGAAAATTTAGTGGCTCGTCCACAGTTCAAAAGTTATTATGACAACTTTATAGGCGGAAAGTTCGTCCCGCCAGTCAACGGAGAATATTTCGATAACATTTCACCCATTGATGGGATAGCGTTTACCAAAGCAGCCCGATCAACCAAAGAGGACATTGAGCTAGCCTTGGATGCCGCATGGAAAGCATTTCCATCCTGGTCCAAAACATCCGTCACACAGCGCAGCAACATGTTGTTGAAGATAGCAGATGTGATGGAACAAAATTTTGAGCTTTTGGCAACGGTCGAAACCATCGACAATGGTAAGGCAATCCGCGAAACACGTGCAGCAGATGTTCCATTGGCCATCGATCATTTCCGGTATTACGCAGGGGTCATTCGTGGAGAAGAAAGTACCGTGTCGGAATTAGATTCAAATACACTATCGCTCAACATTCACGAACCTATTGGCGTAGTTGGACAAATCATCCCGTGGAATTTCCCTTTGCTCATGGCAGCATGGAAAATTGCTCCGGCTCTGGCCGCAGGATGTTGCACCATTGTCAAACCTGCGGAACAAACACCCACAAGTTTGATCATTCTCATGGAACTTATTGCCGGTATATTGCCCGATGGAGTTCTCAATGTAGTGACTGGATTCGGTCTCGAAGCAGGAAAGCCATTGGCACAATCGACGCGTATTAGCAAAGTGGCCTTCACGGGAGAAACATCCACCGGTCGTCTAATTATGCAATACGCTTCTGAAAACCTCATTCCAGTTACGATGGAACTAGGAGGAAAGTCGCCCAACATTTTCTTCCCTAGTGTGGTGGATGCTGATGATGCATTTTTCGACAAAGCCGTTGAAGGGGCTGTATTATTTGCTTTGAATCAGGGAGAAGTCTGCACCTGTCCTTCACGTATTCTCGTGCATGAAGATGCGTACGAAACGTTTATCGAACGTGTGATTGCTCGCACCAAAGCCATTAAAGTTGGTAATCCGCTCGATCCCTCCACAATGATGGGCGCACAAGCATCGAATGATCAGTATCAGAAAATCCTTTCCTACCTAGAAATTGGAAAACAAGAGGGTGCAGAAGTACTTACCGGAGGTGGTGTGCAACATGTAAACAGCGGGTGTGAAAACGGTTATTACATTGAGCCAACATTATTTCGCGGTAATAACAAAATGCGGGTATTTCAGGAAGAGATTTTCGGACCGGTGAGTTCTGTTACAACCTTCAAAACAACCGAAGAAGCCATTGCCATTGCAAACGATTCGCTGTATGGCTTAGGCGCTGGTGTATGGACGCGCGATGCGCATGAAATGTTCCAAGTGCCACGTGCCATTCAGGCGGGACGTGTTTGGGTGAATTGCTATCATGCGTATCCGGCTCATGCGCCGTTTGGTGGATACAAGAAATCCGGCTTTGGACGTGAAACGCACAAAATGATGCTAAATCATTACCGCCAGAACAAAAACATGCTCATCTCGTTCGATAAGAATAAGCTTGGGTTCTTTTAAATAATAATTGTTCAACCATTCAAAAAAAAGGGAATTTGTCACATGGGCAGATTCCTTTTTTTTTCATTATAAATCCTGAGAAACCCTTTACTTCCTAGATAAATAGGAAATGTTTGGGCAAAAAAAATCCCGCATAACGCGGGACTTTTTTCAAAACCATATTAATTTCAAACCAAAGCTAGACTGGGATAATCGGTGTAGCCTTTTTCACCTGGTGTATAAAACGTTGTGTAATCCGGATCGTTCAGAGTTGCATCCGATTCCAAACGCGCAACCAGATCAGGATTGGAAATAAATGGTCGTCCGAAAGCGATCAAGTCCGCTTTTCCATCTGTCAAATCATGTTCTGCACGTGCCTTAGTATATCCGCCGCTAAGAATAAATGTTCCTTTAAACGCAGTTCGAATGGCCGTTA
>CALQRR010000349.1 GCA_943333015.1 Chitinophaga pinensis
AAGGTTCTCGTTTTCGTTTTCGCAGGAAAAGGAAGAATCCAACGACCAGCGGTGTGAGCGCAACCACCCAAAACGGATTGATGGATTGAAAAATTTCGGTGTTCACGAGCCGGACGGTTTCGCCTTCAGCAGGTAATTTTTCGACGGGTAGATTTCGGAAATAAACAGGTTTGTCCCAGACTTTCTGTGGCACGCCGTTGACTTTTACCAGCTGAAATTTCTCGTTGTATGCTGCAACGCTATCGGTTGTGTAGGTGACTTTTTCAGCCAGATATAGATTTTCTGCACCATCGGCAATGACAGCAGGCAATTCACGGTCGGTGTAGTATTGCGCCCAGGTGGTGAGGGCTGTTCCATTTTGTTTAAAGACCGCCCAGAACATCACACTTACAGCCATTACCGCAAGCAGCGCGGCTATGGGGCGCTTGTCGACAGCCGCAGCACGTGTATACAGGGAAATATAAAATGCGATAATGGGAATGGTTGCAAAAATGAACGCATCGGTAGAATCGGAGCCGAAGAGGTTACCAGGAATGATCCATCCACCGATTCCGACTGCAATAGCGGGAAGAAGCACCATCGAAAGCACACGTGTTACGGACATGTCTTCTTTTTGAGCCGCTTTTTTAACATCTGCATGGCTGTAATGCCGTGTTCCGATGGCAAAAATGATGAGACCCAAAAACATACCAACTCCGGCGGTGAGGAAGGCAAATTCCCACCCGTATTTGTTGCGCATAAACGCTGCAAAGAAGTTACATACGAGCGCCCCAATGTTGATGCCCATATAGAAAATGTTGTATCCGCTATCCTTGTTCGCTTTGTATTGATCTTCGGAATAGAGATTCCCCAAAAGGGTAGAAATATTGGGCTTGAAAAAACCGTTTCCAACAATGATTAAGGCGAGTGAGCTATAGAAATACCCCATGCCATCGAGCGCCAGTCCGCAGTAACCTAATCCCATTAACGTTCCACCGATGTATATCGAGCGTCGGTAGCCCAACACTCTGTCGGCAAGTAATCCACCCAGAAAAGGAGTTAAAAAGACAAATGCGATAAACGTTCCGTAAATGTCTGCGGCATCTTTCCTGTCGAACCCTAAGCCTCCTTCCGTAATGGAGGCCGTCATGTATAACTGAAAAATCCCGATCATCAGGTAATAACCGAATCGTTCCCACATTTCTGTGAAAAACAGAAAAGGAAGTGCGAGTGGGTGTTTGCGTGCTTTCGTTGTGCTCATTCAGATTGACTTTCTGCGAAACTAAGGATTTGCAGCAGAATGCTGGGATAGCTTTCGAAAAATGTCACAGAATCTCAAATTCAGATAGCGCCTGAACTTATCCGAAAAGTTCGTTCAGTTCATCTTCTGTCAACGTCCGGAAAGAGGAAGTCCCTTCGAGAATATCACTGGCCAGACGGGTTTTGCGTTCCTGTAAATGCAGAATTTTTTCTTCAATCGTGTCCTTGGTGATGAACCTCCAAGCAAATACCGGTTGATGTTGTCCCATGCGATGAGAACGTGCAATGGCTTGATCTTCTGCCGCCGGATTCCACCAAGGGTCGAGCAGAAAAACATTGTCGGCCTTGGTTAGATTGAGGCCCGAACCTCCCGTTTTCAACTGAATAAGGAATACGCGATGCCCATCATGACGGTCAAATGTATTGATCACGCCTGCCCGTTGCTGTAATGGAACTTCGCCGGCCAGAAAGGAATACGGAAGATTATTTTCCTCAAAATACGTCCGGTAGAGGTTGAGGTGGCGAACAAAGGGAGAAAAAAGTAGCACTTTTCGTCCGCGTTCACGCAGTTGTGAAAGCAGCTCCAGCACCTGTTCCATCTTTGCAGAATTACCCGTGTATTCGGCATCAATGAGTTTTGGGTGAATGGCTATCTGTCGGAGATGAGTCAGTCCTCGCAGTATTAGCAGCTGACTCTTTTCCATCCCATCGCGGGAAATATTTTCGAGAATCTTGTTCCGGTAAACGGATTTTTGTTCTTCATAATAATCCCGCTGATCAGGCGACATCTCGCAGTAATGCACCGAACGGGTCAACTCCGGTAATTCGGGCGCGACTTCTTCTTTGGTCCTGCGGAGGATGAAGGGCTGGATGATTTTTCGAAGTTTTTCCAACTTCTGAACGTCTTGCTGCTGCTCTATCGGGAGCACAAATTCCTGTCTGAAAAATTTGAAACTCCCCAATAAACCGGGCTGTAAAAACGTGAGCTGTGCCCAGAGATCTGCCAAGGAATTTTCAACCGGCGTTCCTGTTAGGACAATCCGTTGTGCGGCCTGTAACTGCTTCACCGACTGAAAACTCACCGAACGTGCATTCTTAATGAGTTGACTTTCATCCAGAACCACATGATCAAAATGGGTTTGTTTTAACAGATCAATGTCGTTTCTAACAATGCCGTATGTAGTAAGAATTACATCAAAGCGTCCAAAATGCTGGGGATCGGTGGTGCGACGTTGTCCGAGGTGTTTGTGCACCTTCAGTGTTGGGGCAAATTTCCGGAGCTCACTTTCCCAATTGTGCACCAACGAAGGAGCCATCACAATGAGCGACGGCTTAACCCATTTCGCCTGAGGGATCTCCACCGTTTCATTAAACAGATTGAATTGTATTTTAGGTGCAGGAGATTCTAGTCGGGGGATTTGCTGTTGTTTTGACCAAAGCAAAACAGAAATAACCTGTAGGGTTTTTCCCAATCCCATATCATCGGCCAGACAAGCACCCAGGCCTTTTGTCGATAGCCGGCACAACCAATCGAATCCGATTTTCTGATAATCGCGTAAGGACGCATTGAGCTTTTCAGGAACAAGGTATTCGGTAGCGGCTGCATCGGTATAGGCCGATTTCCCGCTTTCACTCAACCGGGCATTTAAATCGCCATTAAACAGCGGGTGCGTGCTTAAAAGTCCTTCGTGCTGCTTGTGCAAACGGAGGCCATCTTTATCCGTTTCTCCAAATTCAAACAAATCGGCATATTGCACAAACCAAGTCTCCGGTAATAGGAGAGTTCTTCCGTCTGGAAGTTTGTAATAACGATCTCTATCTAGGATGTTGCGACGGAATTTGACAAATGGGATTTCGAGTCCTCCCAAAATGACCACTGCAAATACATCAAACCAATCAGTACCCTCTTGCACATCACGGGTTTCAACACGAGGCAGCTCAGTTACAAAACGTTTTCCTTCCCAGATTGCTTCGGTCTCAAAGCCTTTTTCCTTAAGCGTCTCTTTATTTTCGGTTAGCCATTCAAGCAATTGTTCGGAGGTCCAATTGTTTTTGGGAA
>CALQRR010000350.1 GCA_943333015.1 Chitinophaga pinensis
ACGATGAAGACGGTGTGTTTTTTCATCCCGACGGGAAAACCCTTTATTTTTCGTCTAAAGGCCATTCAACAATGGGTGGTTTTGACGTATTTAAAACAACCTGGGAAAATGAAACCTTTGGAACGTCCGCTAATATGGGTTATCCAATTAATTCCCCAGAGGATGATGTTTTCTTTGTGCTCTCCAAAGACGGAAAACGGGCTTATTTTTCGTCTTACCGGGAAGAAGGATTTGGTGACAAGGACATTTACGTAATGAATTTCCTGGACGATGCCGAACTACTTAGTTCACTGCAATTCAGCATCCGCGATACCAGCAATGAAAAGCCGGTACTGGCAAAAATATCCATCAGGGATGCGGCAACTGGCGAACTGATGGTGACCCGGGAAACTGAAAACGGTGAAACATTAGCCAACCTTCCTGCAGGAAAAACCTACGAAATAACGGTCAATGCCGATCGTTATAATCCCTATACCGAAGTATTGGAAATTCCCCTTGACGCAGGAAGTCAAGTGGTCATGCGAAAAGTGGAAATGAGCAAATCGCCTCAGGCATTTGTATCGGGAAGCGTTGCCGATAGATCTTCCAGGATTCCAGTGAGGAGCGAACTTGAATTTTTAGATGCCGGAACCATGGAAGTGGTGAAAGGATGTGTGACCGATAAAACAGGAGAGTATAAAATTACACTTCCACCCGGGCGTGCATACATGATTCGAGTAAAAGCCAGTGGTTATTCCTTGTTGGCAGATTCGTTACTGATTGCCGCTTCTTCTAAAGGGGAGGAACTTTTCAAGTCGTTTCAGCTCAATCGACTCGATAAATCATACTTGTCAATTTTGAAAGGGCGCATTTTCGATGCCGCAACAGGAGAAGTATTGAATGCCACAGTCAATCTAACAGAATTCGGAGGGCAACCGGTGTTGATGTATTACAAACCTGGAACATACGATTGCATGGTAACGAATGGCGCCTTGTTGTCGATGGTGGTAAATTTGGAAGGCTACATGACCTACACTACTCAGATTATACTGCCTGAGATGGCTGGTGTGCAAGAGATTGTCCATGATATTCCACTTGTTCATGCCGAGAAAGGTGCTAAAATCGTGTTGAATGACATCTTTTTCGATTTCAACAAATCTACTTTGAGACCCAATTCCTACAAATCACTCAATGCTTTGTTAACTACCTTGAAACGCTATCCGAGTATGACGATTGAGATTTCTGGGCATACTGATAATGTCGGAACCATGGACTACAACCAGCGTTTGAGCGACAACCGTTCTAGTGTGGTGAAGGAATATCTGGTCCGAAATGGCATTTCAGCGAAGCGGATCGGGGCGTATGGCAGGTCATTCCGACAGCCAATTGCTAGCAATGATTCAGCATTGGGGAGGCAATTAAACAGAAGAACTGAAATCAAAATACTTCGGATGAACTAAGCCGCGTCAGGATTTCCTATTTTTGCGGTTCGTATGAGTACAATCGCAGAAGAAATCGGCAAACGCCGGACGTTCGCAATCATTTCCCACCCGGATGCAGGAAAAACAACCCTGACCGAAAAGTTGCTTCTTTTTGGAGGCGCAATTCAAACCGCAGGTGCTGTCAAATCGAACAAAATCAAGAACACAGCGGCCTCCGATTTCATGGAAATTGAGAAGCAACGTGGAATTTCGGTCGCCACTTCGGTGATGAATTTCAAATACCGAGATGTCCTGATCAACCTACTCGACACGCCCGGTCACAAGGATTTTGCAGAAGATACATACCGGACACTCACCGCAGTGGACAGTGTTATTCTGGTTGTGGATTGTGTGAAAGGTGTGGAGGAGCAGACCGAAAAACTCATGGAAGTTTGTCGGATGCGCGACACGCCTGTTATCGTTTTCATCAATAAGATGGACCGTGAAGGCCAGAATCAATTCGATCTGCTCGATGAACTCGAAGCCAAACTCAACATCCGCGTGCGCCCACTCAGCTGGCCCATCAGTATTGGAGCTACATTCAAAGGTGTTTACAATATTTTCGATGGCAGTTTGAATTTATTCAGTGCTAATAAAACCAAGATCGAGGAAGATATTTTGTCCATCAAGAGTCTGAACGACCCGATGTTGGAGGAGATTGTTGGAAAGAAAGATGCCGAACAACTGCGACAGGATATTGAATTAATTGAGGGCGTTTACGATCCGTTCGACAATGTTCGTTTTCGAGAAGGGCATATTGCGCCGGTCTTTTTTGGTTCTGCTATTAACAATTTTGGTGTACGCGAATTGCTCGATACGTTTATTCGCTTGGCACCAGCACCGCGAAGCCGAGAGGCCGATACCCGAATCGTTTCACCGGATGAGGCAAAATTCAGCGGATTTGTTTTCAAAATTCATGCGAACATCGATCCCCGTCACCGCGACCGCATTGCCTTTTTGCGTGTGTGTTCCGGAAAATTCGAGCGGAACAAATTCTTTCACCACGTACGCTTGAACAAAGACTACAAATTCAGTAGTCCTGCCACTTTCATGGCACAAGAGAAAAATATCATCGAGGAAGCCTGGCCCGGTGATGTGATTGGCTTATACGATACGGGAAATTTCAAGATCGGTGACACGCTCACGGAAGGCGAAAGCTTCCAGTTCCGGGGCATTCCAAGTTTCTCTCCTGAGATATTCAAGGAAGTAATCAACGCAGATCCACTCAAATCCAAGCAGCTCGACAAAGGCGTGAAGCAACTCACCGAAGAAGGTGTCGCTCAGTTGTTTATTCAGCACAACGGGAATCGTAAAATCATCGGAACGGTGGGTGAGCTTCAGTTCGAAGTAATCCAGTACCGACTCAAGCACGAGTATGGTGCGTCGTGTAATTTCCAGCATCTCAATGTGTACAAAGCCTGTTGGGTAACCTACGATGACAAAGAGGAATTTGAGAAATTCTCCCGTTTTCGTGGACATCAGTTGGCGGTTGACAAGGATGGTAACTATGTATTCTTAGCCGAAACGTCTTGGATGTTGAATACAATCATTCAAGATTTCCCTAAGCTGCAATTCCACTTCAATTCGGAATTCAAAACGGCTTGATCAGTCTAAATGCGATTGATTTATCTCGATAAACTGTGCTGAAATCCAATGGAATTTCGGTTCGTTTCTTTGGGGTGATGTTCCATCAATTCATCTAAATACTGGAATACGAGTTCCATGTTTTTAGATTGGTTCTCCAATTTCATTTTGATTTTCTCGATCTCCATTCTAAACGCTGTGGTATCATTTAGGAATTGACGAATGTGTGTATA
>CALQRR010000351.1 GCA_943333015.1 Chitinophaga pinensis
TCCCCCTCCTGCAGATTTGCCATTAGAAATCATCATCCCTTCTATGTGGCCCAAATCCAATTGAAAATGCTACGACTAGGAATAATTGGAATAAGCGAAGGCAACGGTCATCCCTATAGTTGGTCAGCCATTTTTAACGGATACAATAAGGAACATGCGCAAGAATGTCCATTTCTAGTAATCCCCGATTATTTATCCAAACAACAGTTTCCAGCAGATCAAATCCAGTCTGCCCGCGTAACCTGTGTTTGGACACAAGACATTGAGCAAAGCAGAGCAATAGCCTTGTTTTCCTCCATTGATCATGTGAGTCAATCGTTAGAGGAAATGACAGAGCTAGTGGATGCAGTGCTGCTTGCCAGAGATGATGCAGAAACGCATTTCGAAAATGCAATTCCGTTCTTAAAAGCAGGCATTCCCATCTTCATCGATAAACCATTTGCCTATACCGTTCAAGAAGCGCAATCAATGCTGGATAACTGCCAACATGAATGGCAGCTATTCACGTGTTCATCACTTCGGTTTGCTAAGGAATTTCAATTAGCAGAGGAGATTAAGCTTCAAATTCAACATATAGAAGCAAGTGTTGTCAAGCGCTGGAATAAATATGGTATTCACATTCTAGAGCCTTCCGTTCAATTGTTACCTCATAGAGGAAAACTGATAAGCGTAAGCAATAGTGGAGATGAATTTTCGGATGATGTTTTTGTGGAATGGGAGAATGCATCTGCGCGTTTTAGATGTACTGGAGATCAACCTTCACCTTTAGAAATCAACTATGAAGGCAGAAAGCAAAGCGGCAAATTGTCATTTAGCGATACCTACTATTGTTTCAAAGCCTCACTTTTGTGTTTTGTTGATAATGTAGTCATTGGCAAATCGCTTCCTATTTCTAGAACAGAGACTTTAGAGATAATTACTATTTTGGAGAAAGGATGAAAAGGATGAACAAAGAATATTTACTTATTACTGGCGGAACAGGCAAAATTGGGAATGCTCTTGTAAAGCATTTTTGTAGCCTAGGATATTCGGTTTGTTTTACTTCAACCAGCCAAGAAAAGGCAGTTGCATTGCAGAAAGAAGTAGCTCAAACAGGTGCCACTCAACCCGTTTTTGTGATTTCCGATTTCTCGAAAGAAAATGCTGCGGAGGAACTCGTTAAGGAATTAACAGATAAGGCCATTTCGATAAGCCAAATCATTCAAAATGCTCGTAGTCTGCATTACCTCAAAACAGAAGAACACTTTCTCGTTTCTGAAGAAAATTTCATGAATGAATTTCGTGTGAATGTTGTTGTTCCATATCGCTTAACCATGGACTTAGTGCTAAACAATCATCCTCTCAAACAAGTTATTTTCATTTCCTCGATGTACGGAGTTGTTGCTCCATCGCCTCGCTTATATGATCATTTTGAAAGTAGCTCAATGATTCATTACGGCGTAACAAAAGCTGCTCAAATCCATTTAAGTAAGGAATTAGCAGTTCGTTTAGCAGAAAAAAATATCCATGTGAATTGTATTACTTTAGGTGGAATTGAAGGGCGCACAAATGAAGAATTTAAAAAACGCTATGCGCAATTAAATCCCTTAAAAGAGATGTTGACAGAATCGGATTTCATCGCACCTATTGAATTCATGGTTCAGCATCCAGACATAAAAATGACAGGACACAATCTAATTGTAGATGGAGGATGGTCGATATGGTAAAGAAAAACGGAGGGGTTATAGGAATTATCCCTGCAAGAGGAGGTTCAAAACGCATTCATAAAAAGAACATCATTCCATTTGCTGACGGCACACCCATGATTTGCCGTACAATTAAAGCAGCACTTGAAAGTGGGCTTATGGACACAGTGCTTGTGAGTACCGACGATGAAGAAATAGCGGAAATCAGCAGAAAAGCAGGAGCCGAAGTTCCTTTCTTAAGGACAAGTGCAAAAGACGATTTTGCTCCAGTGAGTGAAGCAACCTTAAGCGCCTTGAACGAATACGAACAACTAACTGGGAAGAAATTCAAAACGGTTATTCAACTAATGGCGAATTGTCCATTACGGACCAGCCAAGACATCAAGGATCAGTATTTAGATTTCCTAAAAAAGCCCAGCCTTTCGAGTATCAGTTCGTTTAAATATGGTTGGATGAATCCTTGGTGGGCGCACAAAAAAAACGAAGAAGGCATTACTAAAGCAGTCTTTCCGAAACGCATTCGTTTTAGAAGATCGCAAGATTTAGAAACGCTCTTTTGTCCAACAGGAGCCACTTGGATTAGTGAAACAAAGCAACTCCGCAAATACAATAGCTTTTACACGCCTAGCTACCGGTTTTTCCCCATTAGCTGGCAAAGTGCCATTGATATTGACGATTTAGAAGATTTAGAAATGGCTGAAGCGATTTGGCACATTCAGCAAACAAAAAAATAAGGACCATGCATTCTACACATACTCCCTCCTCTATTCCTTACGGTCGTCAAACAATTACCGACGAAGATATCCAAGCTGTTAACGAAGTGCTTCGCGGCGAATATTTAACGCAAGGACCTAAAATAGCTGAGCTAGAAACCGCATTTGCTGCCTATGTTGGGGCGAAGTATGCTGTAGCCATTTCGAATGGTACGGCTGCCTTGCATTTATGTGCAATGGCGCTTGGAGTGAAAGAAGGAACGCGTGTAATTACTACTCCTATTACGTTTGCAGCATCTGCCAATTGCGTTCGTTACTGTGGAGGTGAAGTATGGTTTGCCGACATTGATCCGGAAACATTTACACTAAGCTTAGAAAAAACCCGCGCCTTACTTGAATCAAAACCGAAAGGATTTTTCAGTGGGATTATTCCGGTTGATTTTGCTGGATTGCCTGTAAACCTTGAAGCATTTCGCATATTGGCCGATGAATTTGGATGTTGGATTATTGAAGACGCATGTCATGCCCCAGGTGGAAGTTTTATCAATTCCGCTTCGGAGCGCATTCTGTGTGGAAGTGGGAAATATGCGGAGTTGGCCATTTTCTCTTTTCATCCGGTAAAACACATTGCTGCAGGTGAAGGTGGAATGATCACCACCAATGACGAAGCCTTGTACAAACACTTGCTCCGTTTGCGTACCCACGGCATCACTCGTGAAGCTGATTTATTGGTTGAAAATCATGGCGCTTGGTATTACGAAATGCAGGAATTGGGATACAATTACCGAATTACCGATTTTCAAGCTGCATTGGCTTTAAGTCAATTGAATCGAGCTGACTCGGGGTTAAAACGTCGTCAAGA
>CALQRR010000352.1 GCA_943333015.1 Chitinophaga pinensis
CCAATACGTGTGTCGTTCGGAACATAGCTCAATGCAGGAATAAAATGCGGTTCTGCATATTTGATTTCAGGCAGTTTTCTAAACGCATCAATTAGTTTGAGCAGTTCCGAGGATACTGGGAATTCTGCTTTGTAAATACAGCTTAGGTCAGCTAGTCTTTCACCACGCGCATTAATACTGTCAAACGGCTTTTTTGCATGGGGGAATTTTCGTTCAACGTTAAAAGCACCGTGTTGTGCAAGAAGTTTGTGTATTGATACCGGAAGTTGTGCCGCATTATCTAGTGATTGGATGAGACAAAAATTCACTACTCCAGCAATGTAGGGGTCGGAGTACGCAGATGAGTGCTCAATTTTGACCGTTTGTCCAGAGAGGCCAAGCAGATTTAACAGCAGCAGGAATAGTAGGGAATAGAAGCTACGCATAGCACGAAGTTCGTGATTTTAGATTAGATACTATTCATAGAAATTGTTTTGATGATGGATTATTCGACAAGTCGCTGTCGGGAATCCGGACGAATGTGTACTTTTGACAAAAAACACGACCATGATTTCTCAAAACCTGAAATTTCTGCGTAAACAATCGGGGCGTTCACAGGAGGATGTTTCACAGGAATTATCCATCAAAAGAACGACTTTGAGTGGTTATGAGAACGGTTCAGCAGAACCTAATACTGATAACCTTATTCGCATTTCAGATTATTACAGCGTTTCTCTGGATGAACTGTTGAGACGCGATCTGAGTTTACGCTCCGAGCAGGATTGGGGAAAGGCCAATGATTTGCGTCAGGTAGATGTTTCTGGTGCACATTTACGCATCATCGCAACAACGGTAAATCAAGACAACGTTGATAATATTGAACTGGTTCCTGTTAAAGCGTGTGCTGGGTATACGACCGGATATGCTGATCCGGATTATATTCGGGTGTTGCCAACGTTTCAATTGCCCTTTTTATCACCCAATAAAAAGTACCGGACATTTCCAATCTCTGGAGATTCAATGCCACCTGTTTCCAATGGTTCTTGGGTAACAGGCGAATACCTCCAAAACTGGAACTTCATTCGAAATGGTAATCCCTACATTGTCATAACCAAAGACGAAGGCATCGTTTTTAAGATTGTATATAATCAGGTGGAGGATAATGGAACCATGCTCTTATGTTCTACCAATCCTGCATATGAGCCGTATGAAATTGCTGTAGAATCAATCCAAGAAATTTGGAAGTTTACACATTACATCAGTTCTGAATTACCAGAACCGAATCTCAATCGGAATGAATTATCTAGCACGGTGCTTCAGCTTCAGCGCGATGTGAAGAAGCTCCAAAACACCTTGCGCACTCCGCGTTAAACCGCTTTCCACGAAAGCAAAAAGCCGCTTCTTTTTCAAGAAGCGGCTTTTTTATTCAGGTAAACCTGAAACATATTTTATTTCTGAATAACCAAACGGGCTTGCGTTTTTGTGCCTTTTGTACTCGCTTGAAGGACATAAACACCAGCAGCCAAGTGCTGCAAATCCAATGTCCCAATCGTTTGATTCATTCCACCTGCAATGAATTGTGTGTGAACTGTTTTACCAGCCATGTCCATTACCGAAAGTTGGATGTCTGCCGATTGTGTTTCGAGAACAAGTGTGAAAATTCCCGCAGATGGGTTAGGCAAAATCATCATCTCATTCAGAACTGCATCTTCTATACCTACAGAAGTGTTGCTACATGGTTCCGCTGCTCCTGCAATGTATTCCATTGTTTGGAAATTGATGTAACAGGCATATTCCGGATGATCGATAAATGGATTACGGTTCCCTTGAAGCGAATCCAAGAATTCATTCCGTGCTTTTTCATAGTTGCTTGGAAGATCTTGGTAATGCCATTTGCGGAGGATATTCTGATCCTGGTAGCGTGTTGATGTATTCGGTAGTCCCCAATTATTTCCTGAAACGCCATTATATGCTGTACACATGTAGAACAATGCACGAGCTGCATCTCCTTTATGAGAATCACGTGGTTCGAAAACCAATTTCCCATTGGCATTCTGACCAATTTTACATCCCAAATAAACAGACGCAGGAGTAACAACTTCTCCTAGTGGATAATCTAGACGAACCTGATTCGCATTTTCAAACTGTGCTGGGAAAAGGTGATGCTGATCATTGTATTCGGGTTTCTCAGGACTGTCTGCTGGATTTGTTGGCATCCAAGCGTGGCAATACGTATGCTCGCGACTCATGTATGACCAACCATACGGTTCTGTGTACATGTATTGTTCGCCAGAATAAACACACGTTATAACGCGTTGACCGTCTGTAGTATCACGTGCTTCAAACAAACGCACCATTGTTTCATCATAATTGCCATAAAAAATGGAAGTATGTGGATTAATGAGTGCCTGAAGATCTCCAACAAATGTTGAATTGGCGGTGTTGATACCAGCGTATAAACTACCTGCATTGTTGGCCGCCGAAGTTACGTTTGCCAATAATGGAGTTGCCTGAAGGTAATTGCGGACAATGCCAGAACCATTGAAAGAGTAAACGGCAAAATGATAATCCGTGTTTTCTACCACATCGTTCGGGCTGAATGCTCCGGCTGCACCCGAATAAATAACTTTAGCATCTCCAATTGGATCTCCAATGCCATAGGTAACTCCATCAACGGGAGCGCCTGTTACAGCAGATCCATTTTTACGAAGAATCATGTAACCTTCTGCTCCGGATGTCCCTGTTAGCGTGGCTGTATAACGATAGCTTTTCACGTTCGTGAATGCAAGTGATGCTGCAGCCTCTGTTGGCTCAGTTGCAAATAAACCACCTGTGCAGTTCAAAACGATTGAATAAACCGACTCGTCTGCATCGTTACTCGCGATTCCCATTGTGGCAACGCGTGTGCCGTTCGCAATGGGATTGAATGTGACAATCACATCTTGTGCAGTTGATCCTGCAATCGTAACAGGCACAATTGGTGAACTCAATGTATAATCACCTGCATCGGCTCCTGTAAAGGTGATGCTAGAAATATCAAGCGCTTCAGTAGCTCCAAGATTCTCAACAGAGAAGGTAATGTTTGCAGGTGTTCCTACAGGTGTGCCAAGTGCTGCAGCAGAAGAACCTGAAAATAGCGTGGTGCCATTTTGTTTTACATTGATTTCACGGTTTGTTAATACTCCAAGTGTTGCACTCACATCATCAATACCCACATTACATCCCGTCACTTTTGTATCGAAATAAAAACG
>CALQRR010000353.1 GCA_943333015.1 Chitinophaga pinensis
AACCGATGGGGACAACTGCTCTATTCGTCGTATGACATGGAGAATGGCTGGGATGGAAAAACGCGCCTGAATGAAAATATTATTCAGGGTGGGTCATATATCTATAACATCAAGCTGAAGGATCGTTACGGTCTTGATTACACCTACAAAGGCGAAGTAACCGTTCTGCGTTAAGCGTTTTCTTCGAAATTCTCCTGCGGAGGCAATTCCTGAACAATAGGCAATACGCCAGTTTTAAGGAATGTCTTTAGGTCAGAAATCTTTTCCTTTTCATCTAAGAAGAAATGAGCTGAAACAATTCCGTCAATCCCCGTTTCAGTAAACAGTTCTGCGAAATCTTCCTTTTTTTGCACACCTACCGATGCCAAAACAGGCACTCGGGATTGTGTTGTAATGTCTTTCAGAATGCTGTTGATGACCTCATGGTCATTGTATCCACGGGCAACGGTCGAAACCAATAGTTCACCGGCACCGCGCAGCTGACACATTTCAACCCAATTGAGCAGGTCAATCTCGGTGCGTGATTTCCCGCCGTTGAGATAAACTTTCCAATGCCCGAAAGTCAGACGGGTATCGATTGCCACAAGCAAGGCTTCACTGCCATGTGTCCGTGTAATTTTATTTATCAATTCCGGATTACGAACGGCAGCCGAATTGACATAAATGCGTTTCACCCCAACCTTGAGCAAATCTTCCACATCGCCGATGGTATGAACGCTTCCGCCAAAAACAAAGGGAATCTGGAGCGTTTTACTGATGTCTTTCAAAAACCGGGGAAGATTGCGACGCCGCTCTGCAATGGTCGTTACGTCCATGACTATCAACTCATCAGCACCTTCAGCTTCATACCGAATTGCTTGTTCGAGTGCATCGTTGTAACTCAGCACATGGCTAGAGTCGGTTGGCCCGAATTGGCCATCTGTTGTATAGATGCTCGGAATGATCCGTTTGGTGGAGAAATCATGCATAGGTGAAAGCAAAAATAATCGAATAAGTGCTGCCTGATACAATCGGCCAAACTCTTGTTTTAGAAGTAAGAAATAGTACATTCGCAATCATCATCCTGAGAAAGTCTTTTCAGGAATACGCCGCCTGAATTTTCAACCGATTGGTTTCAAACCCTTTCAGTCTGAAAGCCCCGACGGCTTTACTGTTTATAATCATCTGAAAACCATCAAACAAATTATACATGGAAAATAAAGCCGCAACTGCACAACCGAAAGGACTGTATTGGCTATTTTTTGCTGAAATGTGGGAACGTTTTTGCTATTACGGAATGCGTGGATTACTCATTCTGTATCTCACAAAAACTCTCATGAAGACTGACGATGAGTCCTTTGCTGTTTACGGGGCTTACACAGCGCTTGTTTATGCTGTGACTGTGCTCGGAGGTAAAATTGCTGATCAGATTTTAGGCTACCGGATTGCCATAATTTTCGGCGGTATTCTCATGGCCATTGGGGAATTCCTCATTTTGGGTGGCGATGAATTTTGGCTCGTTCTCGGAATGGCAACCATCATCAGTGGGAACGGCTATTTCAAAGCAAACATTTCCAGTATTGTTGGAAAGCTTTACCACGACGGAGATTCGCGCCGCGACTCCGGTTTTACCATCTTCTACATCGGAGTTAACCTCGGAGCTTTTCTTGCCACCACGGTGGTTGCAGAAGTCGGAAGCCGCTACGGTTACGACAAAGGTTTCATGCTTGCCGGTATTGGGATGGTAATTGGTTCCATCGTGTTTGTCTTTGGACAGAAACACTATCAAGGCGAAGGTCTGCCTCCAGACAGAACCAAATTATTCAAACCGGTTTTCGGACCGTTGAATTTACTCCACTTGACCATCCTAGGGACATTGTGTGCTATTCCAGTTTTTTATCTCCTGCTTAACAACTCCAGTTTTGTTGGATATCTTTTGCTTGCAACTGCTGCATACGTAATCTTCACCTTGATTTCAGCAGGTATAAAAAGCGGTCCTGTTTTGAGAGATCGTATGACGGTGCTCATCTTGCTCATACTTTTCAACATCGTATTCTGGGCATGTTTCGAACAAGCAGGTTCTTCCCTAACCTTGTTTGCCGACCGAAATGTTGACCGTCATTTCATGGGTTTTGAAATTGGTGCTGCCACTACTCAGTTCTTCAATCCGCTTTACATCCTCATCTTCGGAACCATCTTTTCGGTCATGTGGATCAAGCTTTCCAAAATCGGAAAAAATCCTTCCATCCCGATGAAATTCGGCCTTGGTATCGTTCAATTGGGATTGGGATATCTAATCGTTCAGATTGGTGCACAGTTCGTGAGTGCCGATTATCAGGTTCCATTGTTCACGCTCGGAGCGCTTTACATGCTCCATACTACGGGTGAACTCTTCATCTCTCCGATTGGACTGTCCATGGTGACCAAACTGGCGCCCAAACACATGACCGGAACCGTGATGGGTGCGTGGTTTTTATCTATTGCAGGAGCCAACTACGTGGCGGCTATTCTGGCTAAACTGACCGGATCCTCCGAAGGCGGCGCCGAACCAGCCACGGCAGCAGATAGCTTCGCGCTATATGTGGATACGTACACGCAAATGGGATTGATTACTGTCGGCATTGGTGTTTTGCTGATGGTTATTTCCAAACCATTGAATAAACTGATGCACGGGGTTGTATAACAACCGGATTTATTTTTCACCGCTAACGATATCATCTGGATGAATTCAAGCCTCAGCCTCGAGCAAATCAGAAACTTCAAAGGCAAATACCCGAAACAACTCTGGTATCTGTTTTTCTCAGAAATGTGGGAGCGTTTCTGCTTTTACGGAATGCGCGGAATGCTCACCGTATTTATGGTGGACAAAATCGTCGGTCTAGGAATGGCCGAAGATGTTGCCAACCTGCAATACGGCGCAACACAGGCATTTGTATATGCATTCACCTTCATCGGTGGCTTGTTTGCAGATAAAATCCTTGGCTTCCGAAAATCGCTCTTCTGGGGAGGTATTTTGATGATTGTTGGAAGTCTCATTCTGGCATTCGACCCTAAAAGTATGTTCTTTATAGGGATCAGTTTCACCATTGTGGGTACAGGCTTTTTCAAACCGAACATCTCCACTATGGTTGGGGCGCTTTACAACTCCAACGACAGCCGCAGAGATGCCGGGTTTTCGCTTTTCTATGCCGGCATCAATATCGGTGCACTTTTAGGTGGATATGCCTGTGTGACCATCGCGAAAAA
>CALQRR010000354.1 GCA_943333015.1 Chitinophaga pinensis
CCCGATTGTTGGCCACCGAAAACTCTAAATCAAACGTTGTATTGACAGCAGCATAATACTGTAAAAATGGCTCTAGATCGGGACGTACAGCCGCTTGCCCATCGGCATTCTTAGCACCTTGCATAATCCATTGTCGAACATGCTGGATGTCAGATGCAGGCAAGCCCGTCCCAATATTGTCTTGCGGCATACGGTCATCATCATTCACAAAACAACAGTTGGTAATGCGCTCATACAACACCGACAGGTTCGTATCGCCCGGTATTACCCGATAAGTAAAATCATTGGTAGCGTTGTTTTTCGTGACGGGCGCGTACACCAAAGTCGAAAATGTACTTTGCACCGTTCTGAAATCAGGTTCAAATACACCATCATGACAACCGGGTACCGCACATTTGGTCACAAATAAATTCCGGTGCAATCCTACAAGCGATGCTGGATCAACAGTATCAACAGGTGTCGTCTTTGTTCCATAATCGATGGCTTCGTATGGATTTGCGGGTTCCTCAATTTCCTTTGAACAGGAAGGAACAACCACAAGTCCAACCAATCCGATAGCTAGAAAAAGCAATGCCCTCTTTTTCATACAAATGCTTCATTTAGAAACCGCCCACTCAACATGCCTCCAGGTATGGCATCGTTAAAACCCAAAATATGACTGATGGTCGGTACAATGTCAATACTCTCTCCCGTTACCTGTGTAATGACCTGATTTTGCTGAATCTTACCTGAAGGCCCAACAACCATGCAGAAAATCTCCCGTGATGTCGCATCGCTGTTGTGATCCAAAGCAGCATTGCCATATTGATCAATCAGTGTATTGGGCTGTAGATTTCTACCATGCTCTGGTGCAACAATGAGAATCGTATCATTGGCCATGCCCGGGGTATTCTGAATAGTTTGCCACAAATGCCCCACGGCATAATCGGCTTTGCGCAGGTTGTTACAATAATCTGTGAAATTCGAGTGACAAACGTCTACGCCCTGCATATTTACCACCGTTAATTCAGGTTTGAATGTCTGAATAACACGTTCGGTAAGGAGTACATTATACATGTCGGAATTCATATACGTTCCAATGCCCCATGGATCGTTATACTGTCCACTTTCTTTCGCAATCACTTCCTGACGAAGAAATTCCTGCACCAATTCACGATCGGTCATTCCATTATCTACACCGGCATCTCCGTATTGTCCGCTTTTCGAAAAACTTTCATTGAAGAAATTTCGCAATGAATTGACTTTTTCTTTCTGAACCGATGAAAAGTTCTGTGGATTGGAAAGGGCACTAAAGCCATCACTGCTGATCAGTGTTTGGGGCTGCATGTAATTAGCGCCATATAACGCTCCATAGCCGGGATAAGAACTGTAATTCAGAGAAGGGTAGGGGCCGAGTGAATTGGAAATCCACCAGGCATTCAATGTCGACTGCGACGGACTGTTGTGTTTGCGATAATATTCAAAAATGGTCGGCATTTTCGGTGCCTCCTTGATGCTCAAATCTTGCAAGGTGTAGTTTCCCGTCAAGGCTGTTGAGTGACCATTGAAATGTCCGGTCGGACCTTGAGCATATCGGAATTCACGAAACAAGGTCGCCTGCGATTGCAGTGAATTTCCGGTAAAAGCGGGGAGTGGATCCATGCCTGCAGCAATACTGGGATCAACCGAGCCGGGCGCCGAAAAAGAGCGCGGCATCAAGTTCCCACGCTGCATATCAACCGATTCGATGTTACGAACTCCGCCCGCAAACAGACAAAATACCACATGATTGGCGATACGGCTTCCGGAGGAGGCGAAAAGCCTTCCCGAAGGGAGAATGTACGGTGCAGCAACAGTAGCTGCAGTAGCTAATGCAGCACGTTTCAAAAAACTTCTTCTCGGAATGTAGTTCGACATATGGCTTAGTAATAACGGTATTCGTTGGAAGTCATCATGGCATAATACACCATTACCGCAGTAAGGTCAGTTTGCTCAACAATATTCTTCTTTAACGTGTATGCTTCCACTTCGTTTGGCTCGCGGTTGTATAGTTTCTGGTAGGAATTCCTCACAAAAGCAGTCACATCAGCGCGCATCGCTTCATCATCTGGGATTTGAGATTCCGGACGATTGATCATGTTTTTGATAAGCAAATCCTCCAGCAGTTTTTTATCACCGAAAGCCAGATATAAAAGTGACAAGCGGTTGAGCTGATTCTGAGTGATGGTTGAACCAAAAATATCGGCATAGGCAATCGACAAAAATTCAACGGTGCTTTTAGGGATGCCTTTACTGACCTGATCTTTCTCCACCCGCACATCATCTACTTCGTAAATGAAATCCGTTTCCTTTTTACAGGATTGTAGCGAAAAGAGAATAACGAAAAACACTAAAATCTTATTCATAGCGATCAGTCATTTAATCCAGCATATTCACTGGAACTTAAAAGTTCAGAAATCAACGCCTTGTAATTATTGGCAGATTTATAGCGCGTTGTATAGTAAGCTGCTTCTTCGGAATTGGGTTGTCGGAAAAAGAACCGGTAAAAAAGCAGCTTCACCTGACCTTCATAATAATCGTCAGAAGCAAAAAATACCTCTTGAAATTGGGCTTTCGATTCGGCCACTTCCAGAAACAAAATGCCATTAAAACCATCTACTATCTTAACACCTTCTGACTTTTCAAATTCTGTAGGGTTGCGGAGTAGAAGATGCTGAAAACAGGCAATCACAAAATTGAGTGACCCCATGTTGATCTGATCAAAAAAGTAATTATCCACGCAACGCCGCTGCATTTCAATGATCGAAATGGTTCCGTTTTTCAATCCCGTAGGCACATCGCGAACTGCAATCAACCGGTCTAGCTCTATCTGAATGAGCGGCCATTGTTCCATATAGGCCGGACTGCTCAATAAAAATTCAAACGTCTGAATCATCTCCTCAATGGCAATCGTATCCGTTCCATTGAGTAAATCCTTTCCGTAGAGTTCAAATTCCCGGTCGTAAAATTCCTCGTTTGTAAGTATTGTAGTGATCAGCGCTTTGCGCGATTCTTCAGAGAAATTACTGCTTTCCAGTTGGGTTTGTGCCGAAGTAAATTCGGAAGCATCCGGTTCCCGTCCCAGCAGCCCGATGTAGGACTTATTGATAAAACTCACCCGCAAACTTGTCGGAATTGTCCCGTCGGGAGGAGGGGTGTTACCTGTAATTAGTTTCTCTTCCTTTTTTGTGCAGGAA
>CALQRR010000355.1 GCA_943333015.1 Chitinophaga pinensis
AAATGATGTAGTATAACAACCGTTCGAAATTGTGGCCCAGTAAAGTCCAGGCTGCCATACAGTAAACGTGGGTAAATCAGAAAGATCCTGCCACTCGGTTACAAATTCAGGATATCCAGTTTCAAGGACCAGCACTTCTCCCGGACAAATAGTAGACGGCTCTGCAAATTCAAATTGCTCCGCTTCTTCACGATATGTTACAACTACCGTATCCCGATCAATACAGCCATCCTCATTTGTTACGGTAAGGGAATATGTTCCGGGTAGGCCAACTGTCAAAGAAGGTGTTGTTTGTCCGGTTGACCATTCATAAGCTATAAAATTTCCTTGGGGAGGATTGATAGTAACAGTTGCTAAGTAATTATTACAAAGTGTTTTATCATCACCAAGTGAAATATCGAAATCTTGTTCAAATGTTCCTACCTGAATGTTATCAGTGGCAGTGCATCCTCCTGCGCCTGTAACTTGTACCGAGTATGTGCCGGAACCCTGAGTATTCAAGTAACTCATCGTTGTTCCGTCATTCCACAAATAGGAAGTATATCCTGCACCTGGACTTAAGTGTACTTGTCCTGACGAGCAAATAACGGTATCAGTACCCAGCGAAATTTGTGGGGAGCCAATTTGAAGGAGAAATGTATCGCGCAAAATTCCACGGCAACCTGCATCGCGTGAAGCAATCAGTCGACCTGCGCCGCTTGTTGTTCCAGATTGAATTGTTACATGTGTTGCATCAATGGTCTGCATTGTTCCTGGACCAGAATAATTCCAAGTTATAGTTCCCTCATATCCGCATGCGATGGAATAATTTGCTGAACTGTTGGCACATATGTATGTTGGTCCGCTGATATAAGGAATATTGCTGGCTACTGAGTTGACTACGAAGTTGGGCAATCCGAAATTGTTAAACTGACCTGATAATGCTTTATCTACAAACCCGCAGGCAGGACCAGCTAAGTCAGGATTACTTATTTCATCGAGAAAAGTACTTCCACTGCGGGCCACATAGATTTTTCCGTTTTCAGCGAGCTGAAGGCTTCCCAAACCATAAACCCCGGCAGAAGAACTAGCAACAAGTTGTCCGGACGCAAGTATTTCGGAAGCATTACCCGAGCTTAAATCATATTGATAAATAACCGCATGTGGATAAGGAGCGACATTACTAATATATAATTTACTCCCATCAGGAGAGAATTCAATACCATACGGAGCACTGAGCGATGGATTTTGGAAGACCAATGAAATGCTAACGGTACCTGTTGCATTGTCAAAATCCATTATCTCCACATAACCAGATTGAAAAGCATTTTCCATTACTGCTAGCGCCATCTTGTTGCCTTCTGGTGAAAACTTCATGCAGCCAATGGGGCTGTCTGACCCCACACCAGCATAAGATACATTGGGTGTCTCGTTTACACCGGTGTCCGTTACGAGAAAAGCATAAAAGGCACTGTTAAATGATTTCTTGCAAACCACCCAAGTATCATGGCCATTGCAATGTTTTACGGCTGCTAGTTTTTCTGTCACTTGGGTAACAAGCTGGACATCCGAAAGGATCTTATTCTGAGAAATATCAGCAGTTGCATAATGCATCTCTCCAAACCCAGAATCGCCCGTCGTAAAAATATAATAGAGACCATTGTTAGAAGGGTTTGGCACAATCAAAGCTGCCTGCGAAGAAGAGGCGCCGCCAGTTAAAAGTGTGTCATTTTGAAGTTGAACTCCTTGCCCGTTAAATGCTTGTATTCCATCGGAATAGAGTAAGAGATTTCCATTCACATCGCAGATATTTCCAATTCCCTCTTGGTTATATAGCGTTGCTGGCAATACACCTTGAATGGGATCATCACCATAAAAAGTGAGTGTATTTCCCGCTCCAAACCGCCAAGTGAGCGCTTCTCCACCATTACATTGTCCTACAGGAACATATACTCTGCTGGTGTCGGAACAGCTTCCGTTTGATGTTATAAATGAAACGTAATATTCGCCTGCTGATTGAAATGTATGATTGAAGTATGATCCTCCCAATGCTTCTGGTGTTTCATCAATTTGCCATTGTGCAGAAGTAGTTTCGGGAGCAAAACTCCCCGTAAAAAGAACAGATTCTCCTGGGAGAGGATTTGCAGGATTAACAGTAACGGCAGTCAATTGGGTTCCGCAGATAGCATTTACTACAATGGTTTTTTCTTTAAAGCAATTTAGGGCAGGATTAGATACACGGAATGTTACAATATAACTTCCAGCACTTGGTGCCACAAAACTATAATCTTCAGTTGTTGCCACCTCAATTCCATTTACAAGCCAAGAAACAGTGTAATCTGCAAATGCAGAGGGGAACCCATCAAGTGGATAAGGAACGCCAGCATTAACCGACAAATCAAAGGGAAATCCGTTGAAGAATGCATAAACTAAACAGGAATTCTCACAACCTACCGAAAGAAGTAGGCTAGAACGCTCTGTTGTTAAAGCAGCATTCATCCGCTCTGATTGACCAGCAGTTAATAAATGCTGACAATTCTGGAATCCATAATCCATGTAATTGACAAACATATCCGGCTGATCTCCAAGTCCACCAAATGCCACAGGACGAAATGGATTGAGAGTGGAATTATCGTCGCTATCGGTAGTGCAGGTATTAACTGCTTCTCCACAGTTTACAGCGGTGGTAGAAGCATCAGGTGGAGTATCGCATACTTTATCACCATCGAATAAGCAATTATTATTGGAGCAACCACCGTTAAACGTATGGTATAGACCCAGGTAATGGCCAGCTTCGTGTATGTGAACTTTTGAATTATCCACCGAACTTCCAAACCAGCGGGCTTCATTTACAATGCCATCTTCGGGCATTCCATGAGAGGAAGGAAAAAAGGCATAGCCGGCAACTCCCGCTCCCATGCTTAAACTGCTAATTTCGTTGACCAAATAAATGTTCAAGTATTGCAGCGGATCCCAATGCACGAGGCTTTTAAGTGCCTCATCCTCTGTTTCGGAAATCATGTTTGTAAGCGAAGAGAATACACGTGTAATTCCATTACTCGGATTTCCGTATTCGTCCTGTTGAGCCAAGCAAAAGCGGATATGCGTATCAACCCCATCTGCGTCATAGAAACTACCTGTATTCGAAAATGCCTGATTGAGGTGATCGATGCCGCTAATTACCAATTCATCACTGATGTTTTCATTACCATTCTGATGAATAATGTGCACC
>CALQRR010000356.1 GCA_943333015.1 Chitinophaga pinensis
CACGATCAGGCAGCGTATGCCGAATTACTCGATCGTTACAAAGAGTCCGTTTATTTCCTGTTATTGAAAATGGTCAATAATAAGGATGATGCTGAAGATCTCACCATTGAGGCCTTTGGTAAAGCCTTCAAAAATATTGCCCAATACACTCCGAACTTCGCATTCAGCACTTGGTTATTTCGCATTGCAACCAACAATTGCATCGATTTTATCCGTAAAAAACGCACCGTTACACTTTCTCTCGATCGTACATTTACATCCAGCGACGGAGATGAAATGACCATGGATGTGCGTTCCGACTCTTTGGATCCGGAAGAACACTTGATTCGCAAACAGAAGAACATTCTGATGCGCTCTTTGGTTGAAAAACTTAAACCGCGCTATCGGGTGTTGATTGAGTTGCGGTATTTCCAAGAACTCTCCTACGAAGAAATCGCCGAACGGCCCGATCTTCCGCTGGGACCCGTGAAGGCCCAATTGTTCCGCTCACGCGAATTCCTTTACAACATCATCCGGAACTCGCAGGATCGTATTTAACGAACAGCGTCTCTATTCCAGCTTTTTCATTCAATCATTCGCCGTATCCTACAACGGCAATAAAAACCTATGCTACCCGATGGAACTAATTCGCTCCTACTTTCCCGATTTGACCGATACGCAAATCAATCAACTGGAGATGTTGTATCCATTGTATCTGGAATGGAACAGTCAAATCAATGTCATTTCACGTAAAGACATTGATGAGCTGTATTTACGTCATGTGCTTCACAGCCTGGCCATTGCGCGTTTTCATCACTTTTCTCCCGGCTCAAGAATTCTCGACATTGGAACGGGTGGTGGATTTCCGGGAATACCGTTGGCCATTTATTTTCCTGAATGTGAATTCACCCTGTGCGATTCCATTGCGAAGAAAATTAAAGTGGTAGATGCCGTGAGTGAAGCCCTTGGTCTGACAAACGTGCAAACGTATGTAGGACGAGTGGAAAAGATTGATGCCAAATTCGACTTCATCGTAAGTCGCGCCGTTGCTCCATTGACAGAACTGGTAGACTGGACTAAAAACAAGATTAGCCGGGATAAAAAGAACAGCATCACCAACGGCTGGATTTGTTTGAAAGGCGGTGATCTGGTGGAAGAAGCGAGTAATACAGGAAAAGACTTCCAGCTTATCCCATTGCAGACTTGGTTTAAGGAAGATTTTTTTGAAACCAAACGCATTGTTTACGTCAAAGTAACGCGCTGATTTACATTACGTTTTGACTATACAGAAGGAAGCAGACGGTTGATTTTACTTAAAGCCGTTCTGAAAAAGCACGAATCGAAACAGGATAGTCACATTCTGAGGCTTTGTTATTAATGCTGATATTTCAACGTGTGCATCGCTGAAATATCAGCATTAGAACTTATTTCGATCTGCTAAAATCAAAGGTTTCGCGAACCTTTACACCGTTTTGCGTGCCTTCAATCCACACAAGCAATGAGTCGCGTGTGGGATTTGAATAAACAATTTGTTGCGGAAAATCATGGCTAAGCAATTCAAATTCCCATGTGTTTGAACCAAACTTTTTCAAAGGAAACCGAACAGTAGTTCCTTGGTTTTGATGGCTCATACGCACACAATACGCCAGTTTCCCTTGTTTCAGTTCCAGTTGAATGTGTTCAGAAAAGGTGGTATCGTTTCCTTGCATAAAAAATCCTCTTCCTATTAGTAGTGAATCGTTTTTGAACGACCAGATTTCATGCATCGTTCCATTGTCAGGAAAGGCCTTTACCCAGTGGCCTTCAAGGCTACGGAATGATTTAAATGCATGTTCATCCTCGGAAGTAAACGATGCAATTTGACTGCCCGAAAAATGCAGCAGTATACTCATGAGCAATGTGAACGAATAGATCATTTTACTTTTTTTTCAGTACGATGGCCAATCCGCCACCCGGTGCGAGATGAAAACGAATTTTAGTAGTTGAGTTGATCTTTAAATGTTCAATGCTCAACGATGTTGGATTCACATCCCAATGTGCGTCTTTTCCATCCTTATAAATATCGGCATTGAACATGACGCCTGAAGGCAGAAAACTGAAATCAATATCAATATCCCGCGCATTTTCATCGGTAATACTTCCTACAAACCAATTTCCACTCCCTTTTTCTTCACGAGCATTTGTGACATAATCCCCCACTTCTCCCTGAAGCGTTTGTGATTTTTCCCAATCAACACCCACATCTCGGATAAACTGAAAACCGGGTTGCCCTTCGTAATTTTCAATTAAATCACATGCCATTTGCACCGGACTATAAATGACAACATACAAAGCCAGTTGTTGCGCCAGTGTGGTACTTACCTGATTGTTTTCTTTATACGGCTTGAGTTTGATGTTGAAAACGCCAGGAGTAAAATCAAACGGACCGCCAAGCATGCGGGTAAAAACGACATTGGGCAAATGATCGGGCGGATTCCCTCCATCGGATGACCAAGCGTTAAATTCTTGTCCACGCATACCTTCCCGTGAAACGAAATTCGGCCAGGTGCGCTGTAAACCGGTACCTTTTATTGGTTCATGTGCATCTACTGCAATCTGATATTTGGAAGCCGTTTCCACCACTTTCTGATAATGGTTAATCATCCATTGTCCGTGATGGTATTCGCCTTTGGGAAGTATTTTACCCACATATCCCGTTTTGACCGTATGCAATCCGAGTCGCTTCATCAACGAATACGCTGCATCCAATTGCTTTTCATACGTCCTAGGAGCCGATGAAGTCTCGTGATGCATCACTATTTCAACACCTTTGGAATGGGCATATTTCACCACTTCTTCTAAATTATAATCTGAATACGGAGTCACGAAATCAAAAACGCCTTCGCGATCTTCAAACCCAATCCAGTGCTCCCAACCCGTGTTCCAGCCTTCCACTAAAACACCACCTAAATTTTTTTTAGCGGTAAAGTCGATGTACTTCTTTGCATTTTCAGTGCTGGCACCATGCTTCCCGCTGGCCTTGTCCCAACTCGATTTCCCTAAATGCATTTCCCACCAGATTCCGGTATATTTCATTGGCTTAAACCAAGAAACATCGCCTATTTTATTGGGCTCATTGAGGTTCAGCAGTAATCGGGAATCGACCAAGCCTGCAGCTGTGGGACTGATCTGAATCATCCGCCAGGGCGTTTTAAACGGGAGTTCCACCTTGGCTTTATATCCCAAACGA
>CALQRR010000357.1 GCA_943333015.1 Chitinophaga pinensis
CGGAAGCCAAACGCGCTCATTCTGCTATGTGGATGACCTCATCGAAGGCATCTACCGGTTATTGCTAAGCGATTATGCGTATCCGGTAAACATCGGTAACCCGGATGAAATCAGCATCCGTGATTTTGCGGAAGAAATCATTCGTCTTACCGGAACAGACCAGAAGATAGTGTACAAACCGTTGCCACAGGATGATCCGAAACAGCGTCAACCCGATATCACCAAAGCGCGCGAAATTCTTAACTGGGAACCAACCGTGGCACGCAGTACGGGCATGAAACATACCTGGGATTATTTCAAAGCCTTACCGGAGTGGGTCATTAAACCACGTGAATTTACATCTGCTTGAGGAATGGAACATCACTACTATGCGCATCCCACAGCGATCATTGATGAAGGATGCACCATTGGAAATGGCTCTAAAATTTGGCATTTTGCGCACATTATGCCGAACTGTACCATTGGTGAAAATTGCAATCTGGGACAAAATGTGGTCATTTCTCCACAAGTCATTCTTGGCAACAATGTCAAAGTTCAAAACAACGTATCGATTTATACGGGAGTGATTTGTGACGATGACGTTTTCCTTGGTCCATCGATGGTTTTTACCAATGTGATCAACCCGCGCAGCGCCGTGAATCGACGCGATCAGTACCTGAAAACACATGTTGGGCGAGGCGCTACTATCGGAGCCAACGCCACCATTGTGTGTGGACATGACATCGGTGAATTTGCGTTCATTGGTGCCGGCGCAGTTGTTACGAAAACAGTTCCTGCGTATGCATTGGTTATTGGTAATCCAGCCCGTCAAACCGGCTGGATGAGCACATACGGACATAAACTCACATTCAACCAACAAGGCGAGGCTGTTTGCTCGGAAAGTGCCGAGCACTATCTACTCAAGAACGGAAAAGTCACTAATCTTGGGAAGCCATGATTTTAAACGAAAAAGTGAAATTTGCCATCATCGGTGCTGGGCATATTGGGAAGCGCCATGCCGAAATGGTACTCCGGAATCCGGATGCTGAACTGGTCGCTATTTGCGATATTCTTCCCAAAGAGAAACTTGGGCTCGATCAATTTGATGTTCCTTATTTTGATTCTGCCGAAGCGATGTTTCTGTCAGGACTCGATTTCGATGTGGTGAATGTCTGTTCTCCCAATGGTTTGCATGCGAAACATGCCATCCTGGCGCTCGAAAATCGGAAACACATTGTGTGTGAAAAGCCTATGGGACTTTCCAAAGCAGAATGTGAAAATGTGATATACACCGCACTGCGCGTTTCCCGTCAGGTGTTTTGTGTGATGCAAAACCGTTACTCTCCGCCATCGGTCTGGGTAAAGGATGTCATCGAACGTAAGTTGATTGGGGAAGTCTATATGGTTCAACTCAATTGCTATTGGAACCGCGATGAGCGCTACTACAAACAAGGCTCCTGGAAAGGAACTCCTGATTTAGATGGCGGAACATTGTTTACCCAATTCAGCCATTTCATCGATATTATGTTCTGGCTTTTTGGTGATATTAAAGACATTCAGGCGAAATTCAACGATTTTAATCATCAGCATTTAACTGCTTTTGAAGATTCCGGCATGGTGAATTTTAACTTTGTCAACGGGGGAATGGGTGCGCTCAATTATTCCACTTCCGTTTGGGATCAAAACCTCGAAAGTTCCATCACCGTGATTGGTGAAAAAGGAAGTTTCAAGATTGGTGGGCAGTACATGAATGAAGTCGAGTACTGTCACATTGAAGGATATGAAATGCCTCAACTTGCTGCGGCCAGTCCTGCCAACGATTACGGCGCATACAAAGGTTCTGCCGCCAATCATCATTACATTATTCAAAACGTTATCGACACTTTGAAAGGCCGCACAAGCGCTACCACCAATGCTCTTGAAGGTCTCAAAGTAGTGGAGATCATTGAACGTATCTACGCATTACGAACGTTAAAAAAATTACAATGAGTTCTATTTACCAGAATCTGATTGAGAAGAAAGAGTCATTAGCCGTTGTGGGTCTTGGCTATGTAGGTTTACCCATTGCTCTCGAATTTGCGAGAAATATTGAAGTAGTTGGATTTGATATCAATGCAGCGCGTGTTGAGAAGATGAAAAATCGCATCGATCCAAGTGAGGAATTAACGCCCGAGGAATTCGATGGCTGTTCCATCACCTTTACCGCCGATCCTGCGGTATTGCGACAAGCTCGTTTTTTCATTGTTGCTGTTCCAACGCCTATCGATGAACATAATTTACCCGATCTGAAACCACTCTTGTCGGCAACACGTTCGGTAGCTGCAGCGCTTAAAAAAGGCGATTATGTGGTCTACGAATCAACGGTGTATCCGGGATGTACCGAAGAAGATTGTATTCCGTTGCTGGAAGAGCTTTCTGGTTTGAAATTCAACGAGGATTTCAAAGTGGGTTATTCTCCTGAACGTATCAATCCGGGTGACCGGGAACATACGCTTTCCAAAATCATTAAAGTGGTCAGCGGTTGTGATGCGGAATCACTTGATAATATTGCCAAGACATACGAAATCGTTGTCAAGGCAGGAGTTCACCGTGCGGCATCCATCAAAGTCGCCGAGGCCGCGAAGATTATCGAAAATACACAGCGCGATTTGAACATTGCGCTCATGAACGAATTGTCCATGATTTTCGGTCAGATGGGCATCAATACATACGATGTATTAGAAGCAGCCGGAACGAAATGGAATTTCCTCCGTTTCCTGCCTGGACTCGTCGGCGGGCATTGCATCGGTGTTGATCCGTATTACCTCACCTACAAGGCCAAGGAAGTTGGACACAATGCCCAAGTGATTCTCGCGGGCCGTTCTGTAAACGACGGAATGGGCGCATACGTGGCAGGTAAAGTGGTGAAAAAGATGGTGGCCCAAGGGGTTGATATTGCCAAAGGGCGTGTGCTGGTGATGGGGGCAACGTTTAAAGAAAATGTTTCCGATATCCGGAATTCCAAAGTGGCTGACGTCGTGCGCGAATTCATCGAGTTTGGCGTTCATGTCGATATCATTGATCCGCATGCCAGTTCATCAGAGTTTGACCATGAATATGGTTTTACACTGGAAAAACAAGCAACTGGACCATACGATGCCATTGTCGTTGCAGTGAATCATAACGATTATGTTGGTTTGCCTGAATCGTATTTCATCAATCTGCTCACCCCGAAAGGAATTGTTGC
>CALQRR010000358.1 GCA_943333015.1 Chitinophaga pinensis
TACCTGGATTACATCACGAACAGTTGTCATTGCTATTTATGCAGGATCTGGATCGACAATTTGGTGGAAAGCTCCGAATTGCTATAGCCATTTTTACCGGTACATACTCGAAACATTTCCTCCATCAACTGGTATCTAGTCAACTGGATGTAGACCGGCTCGATTATTTGAACCGCGATAGTTTTTATACAGGTGTAGCCGAAGGAACCGTTGGATCCGACCGCATCATTAAGATGATGGAAGTGGTCAATGGCGAGCTTGTGCTGGAGGAGAAAGGCATTTACAGCATCGAAAAATTCCTTCTTGCACGACGTCTGATGTACTGGCAGGTATATCTTCATAAAACAGTTTTGGCTGCTGAAAACCTCTTAGTCAATATGCTCAGACGTGCTAAGTATCTGGTTCAGAAGGGTGATGTAGTCTTTGCAACTAAAAGCCTGCGATATTTTTTGGAGAACACCATAACAGCGGTTGATCAACAGCCGGCAGATGAGCTGTTAGAACGGTTCGCCCACTTGGATGATTATGATATATTTGCATCCGCAAAAGAGTGGATGGACCATCCCGATCCAATTCTTGCTGAGTTAAGTTCCAGGCTGATCGAACGAAAGCTATTTAAAATACGCATAGACGTTCAACCTTTTGTGCAATCGGAAGTCGATATGCTCATCACTCGCTGGCAGGAAAGAGGATATTCGGAAGAAGAGACAAAATACTTTGTCTTTACTGGTGGCATTACCAACAGCGCATACAAGGAAGGTGAAGAGAAGATTAACATATTGCTTAAAAACGGAACAGTGCTCGACGTTCGTCAGGCATCTGATCAATTGCGTATGTCGGTCCTATCAGAGTCAACACGGAAATATTTTCTGTGCTATCCCAAAGAGTTAGACACAGTACACTGAGACAGAATGGAATTTACAGCACAACAAATTGCAGAGTTACTGCAAGGCAGAGTAGAAGGTGACCAAGGGGTTAAGGTAAATCGCCTGGCTAAAATTGAAGAAGGCGAACCGGGTTCTCTGACTTTTCTGGCCAATCCCAAATACGAAGAGTTTATCTACAGCACCAAAGCATCTTTGGTCATCGTAAACGAATCGTTTACACCCGATCGACCCGTTACTACTAATCTAGTTAGGGTAAAAGATGCATACAAGAGTTTTGCTGTATTGTTGGATACCTACAACAAAATCAGTCAGAACCGTTCTGGTCGCGAAGAACCTCATACACTAGCAGCTTCGGCCCGTATTGGCGAAAATCCTTACATCGGTGCATTTGTCTACATCGGCGAGAATTCTGTTGTTGGGAACAATGTTAAACTTTATCCAGGAGTGTATATTGGTGATAACGTTACCATTGGTGACAATACCATGTTATTCCCAGGTGTAAAGGTTTATTCGGATTGTAAAATTGGGAAAGATTGCCGTATACACTCCGGTGTGGTGATTGGCAGTGACGGTTTTGGTTTTGCTCCGCAGGATGATGCTAACTACCTGAAAGTAGCACAGATCGGAAATGTGATCATCGAGGATCATGTTGAAATTGGTTCCAATACCACTATCGATCGCGCCACATTAGGTTCTACTATTATCCGCAAGGGTGTTAAGCTCGATAACCTCATTCAAATCGCACACAACGTTGAGATTGGTGAACATACCGTTATTGCAGCACAAACGGGAATTGCAGGTTCAACGAAAATCGGTCGCTTCTGCATGATTGGCGGTCAAGTGGGAATTGTGGGTCATCTTGTTATTGCTGACCGTGTGAAAATTGCAGCACAATCGGGCATCGGTTCGAGCATCACCCGCGAAGGTGACATCATTCAAGGATCACCTGCATTCTCCATTGGAGACTATAAAAAATCATACATCGGTTTCCGGAAATTACCGGATATGATGTCAAAAATTGAAGAACTAGAGCGCAAGCTGGACGAAATTCAAAAGCAGAATAATGGCTGAAAAACAACAAACCATCGCGAATCGTCAAACCCTTCGTGGAGTTGGCTTGCATACTGGAGTACAGGTTGAGATGACATTTGCTCCGGCACCTGATAATCACGGAATTAAGTTTAAACGAGTTGATCTAGAAGGTCAGCCTGAAATCCCAGCGGATGTAGACTATGTGACAGAAACAGCTCGAGGAACAACGTTGGCTTTGAATGATGCAACCGTGTCAACAGTCGAGCATGCGTTGGCTGCTGCTGCAGGTCTTCAGATTGATAATCTGCTCATTGAACTCAATGGGCCAGAGGTTCCGATTTTGGATGGTAGCGCACGCTTTTTTATTGAAGCGCTTGAGGAAGCTGGTATTGTTCAACAAGAAGCTAATCGGGATTATTACGAGTTGAAGACCAATGTGTTTTACAACGATCCATCCCGCAATGTTGAAATAATTGCCGTTCCCTCCGATACCTTCAAAGTGAAGGTAATGATTGATTTCAACAGCCGCGTGCTTGGTTTTCAGCATGCTCAATTGAACAACATTGTGGAGTTCAAGGATGAAATTGCAGCGTGTAGAACGTTTGTGTTTCTGCATGAATTAAAAATGCTGCTCGATAATAACCTGATCAAAGGCGGTGACTTAAGCAATGCAATCGTATATGTCGATCGTCAGCTTTCTAACGAAGATCAGAGTGTGTTGTCCAAACTGTTTAATCGTACCGATTTGACCGTCACCAGCGAAGGCACCCTGAATAACGTTGAGATTAAATATCAAAATGAAGCCGCTCGTCATAAATTGCTCGATGTTATCGGAGATTTATCCCTGATTGGTCGTCCTATCAAGGGGACAATCATTGCAACACGACCGGGACACGCAGCCAATATTGAGTTTGCTAAAAAGATCAAACAATTGATTAAGGCTGAAAAAGCGCGTAAAACAGAGCAGCCGGCCTATGATCTCACACAACCGCCGCTCTACACGATCAACGATATTAGTCGCATTTTACCTCACCGATCTCCCTTTCTGCTGATTGATAAAATCATGGAAATGAGCGAGAGTCAAATTGTTGGTGTGAAGAATGTAACCATGAATGAAGAATTTTTCCGTGGTCATTTTCCTGGAAATCCTGTGATGCCAGGAGTGCTGATCATTGAAGCGATGGCGCAATGTGGTGGTATTCTGGTGCTCAATACCGTACCCGATCCGGAAAATTATCTGACGTATTTCATGAAGATTGACAACGTGAAATTCAAGCAGAA
>CALQRR010000359.1 GCA_943333015.1 Chitinophaga pinensis
ATCCGTTTGCTGCTGAAGTTGAAGCAATAGCAGTAATAGGAAAACTACCACTAGGGACAGCATTACCAATTACCCAATTGTCTGTATTTGAAGACTGGTTAGAGATAACCCAATCCGCAGGAGCTGAAAGATCGTTCGACCAGATCTCAACACGGTTAGAAAAAGCGGATGCAGCAGGTGCTGCAGCTTGATGAACAAAATTATTCTTTTTTGTTCGCATCGCCTGTGGGCCCTGTGTGTTGACGTTTTGTGCCGTCAAACCTGCAGATGCTCCTAGGAATAGGGCAAGTAAAAGTTTGGAGTTCATGTGTGATTGTTTATGATGTTGATTGTGAATCCGATAAAAATATTGCCAAATCAGACAAAGCGAATACATTGGCAATGGGCAAAAATAGAATTTATTACTGAATCTCCAATTACTTTTTGGGGGACAAAAAAAGCCGGTTGTCGCGTGTAGGACAACCGGCTTTTCAAAAAGAAAATTGCTTATTCAGCAATGCTTTCAGTTTACGCATAGGCCTCTATAGGCGTACAACTGCAAACCAGATTTCTATCACCATAGGCATTGTCGACCTTTCCAACACTTGGCCAGAATTTATTTTCGGCAACCCAATGTAATGGGAACGCAGCTTTCTCGCGACTGTAAGGCTTGTTCCAAGAATCACTGATCACTGAAACGGCTGTATGTGGAGCATTGGTGATGACGTTGTTTTCGGCATCTGCTTTCCCCATTTCGATTTCTGTGATTTCATTCCGGATGGCTATCATCGCTTCTGCAAAGCGGTTCAGTTCAAATAAACTTTCACTTTCTGTCGGCTCAATCATCATCGTTCCTGCTACCGGAAATGAAATGGTAGGGGCGTGATATCCATAATCCATCAGTCGTTTTCCAAGATCACCCACTTCAACATGTGCGGTGCGTTTGAACTCTCTGCAATCGAGAATCATCTCATGCGCCACAAATCCATGTGTTCCTTTATACAAAACAGGAAAGTGCGATTCCAATTTGGCTTTCAGGTAGTTGGCATTCAAAATAGCATACCGGGTTGCATTCGTTAAACCGTCAGGCCCGAGCATTTTGATATAGGCATACGAAACAAGCAAGATCAACGAACTTCCGAATGGCGTTGCTGAAATGGCTGTAATCGCATGGCTTCCTCCTGTTTTGATAAGTCCGTGGCCGGGTAAAAATGGAGCCAGTTTATCATTCACGCCAATTGGACCCATTCCCGGTCCGCCGCCTCCGTGAGGAATGGCAAACGTTTTATGCAGATTCAAGTGGCACACATCGGCTCCGATTGTACCCGGACTGGTCAAACCAACCTGAGCATTCATATTGGCGCCATCCATGTATACCAAACCACCGTTTTCATGGATGATACTGGTGATATCACAGATGCTTTCTTCGAAAACACCATGTGTGGAGGGATAGGTAACCATCAAAGCAGACAGGTTAGCGCTATGTTGAACGGCTTTTGCGCGGAGGTCGATCAGGTCAACATTTCCGTTTTCATCGCATTTTACCACAATCACTTCCATGCCAGCCATCACCGCTGAAGCAGGATTGGTGCCGTGTGCAGAGGATGGAATAAGGGCAATATTCCGATGAGCATCGCCACGGCTGAGGTGGTATGCCCGAATGGTCATCAAACCTGCATATTCTCCCTGTGCACCAGAATTGGGCTGAAGAGACACGGCTGTAAAACCGGTCGACTGGCACAAATCGTTGCTGAGTTCACGGAAGAGTTCATGATACCCTTCTGCCTGATCAATTGGAATGAACGGATGCAGATTGGCAAATTCAGGAAGGCTCAGCGGCATCAGTTCTGTTGCTGCATTGAGTTTCATGGTGCATGATCCCAACGAAATCATCGAGTGATTCAGGGCCAGATCCTTGTTCTCCAGTTTCTTGATATAACGCATCATTTCTGTTTCAGAATGATAGTTATTGAAAACGTGGTCCTTGAGAATCGCACTGCTACGCGAAAGTTCTTCCCAGAAAGGCTTTGGTGCAAATGGAGAAATTGCTCCCGCTTCTTTACCTGCAGCTCCTGCAAATAAATCAAGCAAGGCCTGAACATCTGCCTGAGCGGTTGTTTCATCAATCGTCAGACACACATCGCCATTGGTTTCATACCGCAGGTTAATCTCCCGTTGAAGTGCACGCTGGTTGAGAAGTTCGGGTGTACACAATCCGTTCAGGCCTATTCGAAGGGTATCGAAATACTGCTCTGTTTTGATGGTATAGCCTAAACTGCTGAGGCGTTCGGATAAATGACGCGTTGCTGAGTGGATTTTGTTCGCGATGTGTTTCAGTCCATCGGGACCGTGATATACGGCGTACATGGATGCCATGATGGCAAGCAGTGCCTGTGCAGTACAAATGTTGGATGTTGCTTTGTCGCGTTTGATGTGCTGCTCACGCGTTTGCAATGCCATGCGCATTGCCGGATTTCCATGAGAATCTACAGAAACACCAATGATACGCCCTGGAATGTGACGCTTGAAATCTTCATGCGTTGCAAAGTAGGCCGCATGTGGTCCACCATAACCCATTGGAACGCCAAAGCGCTGGGTAGAACCAACCACACAATCGGCTCCCCATTCGCCCGGAGGGCTAAGCAAGACAAGGCTCATCAAATCAGCACACGCACAAACATAGGCGGAATGTTTCTTCGCTTCCGCTGTAAAGGCTTTATAGTCATGGATTTCACCATCAATATCCGGATACTGAATAACGGCTCCGAAAATGCGGTTGTTCCATTCCAGTCCGGTATGATTACCAATCTGTAGTTCTATGCCAATAGGGGCAGAACGTGTTTTTAGAAGTTCAATGGTTTGCGGAAAGCATTTTTCAGAAACGAACAGCACATTGGCATTCGCTTTCACCTGATCGCGACTGCGCATGGCGTAAAACATGTGCATTGCTTCTGATGCGGCGGTGGCTTCATCCAACAAAGAGGCGTTGGCCAGTTTCATGCCGGTCAAATCCATCACCATGGTCTGGAAATTCAGCAAAGCTTCGAGACGACCTTGTGCAATTTCCGCCTGATATGGTGTGTATGCCGTATACCAACCCGGATTTTCGAAGATATTTCTTAAAATAACGGAGGGCGTGATGACATTGTAGTAACCCAGTCCGATATAGGTTTTGAATACCTTGTTTTTTGCAGCTATTCCGCGAATGTGCTGGAGA
>CALQRR010000360.1 GCA_943333015.1 Chitinophaga pinensis
AAGAAGTTGAACGTTTACTGCAAGAAATGCCTGTTTGGCACGTTGCCACAAAACGGGGAAAACCTATAAGTTCAATTGTTCAGATTCGTATCTCATTTCACATTGGAGATTAAACCACAAGACAATGAATATCGCTTCAAAAAATATCCGTGTTCCCTCTCCCTGTTCTCAGAATTGGAATAAAATGCCTGAGCAAGATCAAGGACGATTTTGCAATCATTGCGCACATGTGGTAACCGATTTTACACATATGAGCGATGAAGCGGTTGTTCAATTTCTGATTCAACACCGAAACGAAAAAATCTGTGGGCAATTCCGGAAAGATCAACTCAGCAGATTATGCATTACGGTCACTCCAGCGCAATTGCAATCGGTGAACTGGACTGTCCTTCAACAGGTTCGCATTGCCATTTTCCTCGTATTTGCAAGCACATTATTCAGCTGTAGTTCAATCGAGCCGCGGCAACAAGCGCCAGAAATCATCCTGCAAAACATCGACACGCTATCCGATCAACCGGCTGATGCAGAAGTGGTAAACGACAGTCTTTTAAAAAGTGGCCGAATTGAAAAGAAGAAATCGGTCACCCAAAAACCTCCAGAACTAAGCGAACAAATAAATCACTTGGAACCGTCGTATGAAACGGTGAGTGGCTTGCCGGTCATGGACTATCCGGAGAGTGAAGACGAGATTGCAGTGCCTCCCCCTCCTGACAGCATTCAGCCAAAGGACTGAACAGAATTCCATTATTTTAGCGCTGTGAAAAACGGCCCTGTTATTTGTATTGGTGCAGCATTGATAGATGAAACATACAGTAGTCAATCACCTATCATTACTGGAACTTCAAACCCATCAACTTACTCCCAAAGTGCCGGTGGAGTTGCGCGAAACATCGCGGCATTCATCGCACAATTAGGGCATCCGGTGGAACTTATCACACAATTTGGAAATGATTCCGATGGCGATTGGTTGATTCAAAAATGCCTTCAAAAAAACATTGGTTTAAATCACACATTGAGAAATGATTACCCCAGTGGAAGATTCATGGCATTGCTGCAACCTAACGGTGATTTGTTTAGTGGAGCGGCGGTATCGCATTTAGAATCGAGTATCACACCTGGTTATTTAGAATCTAAAACTGACTTCCTAAAACACGCTTCTCTTTTGTTGCTCGATTGTAATTTAAGTGAAGCCAGTTTACAATGGCTCATCTCCTTTGCTGCTCTGGCCCACATTCCATGTATTGCCGAGCCTGTCTCCATTGAAAAAGCAAAACGATTGCGTGATTGCTCCCTTGAGAACATGTTGTTGCTGAGTCCCAACGAAGCTGAATTACATTCGATGACCGGCATTAAAAACAGCACAGAAGCCGTTGATAGCCTTCTTGAAAAAGGACTACGTTATTTATGGATGCGTGAAGGAAAAAAGGGTTCCCGTATATTTTCAGAAGAAAAACAGGTGCATTTGAAAGCGCCTAACATACATGTAAAAGATAGCACCGGTGCCGGTGATGCCGCATTGGCCGGCTGGATTCATGCGTGGCTTCTAGGAAAAAATGTAGCAGAAAGCCAACAATACGGACATGCCTTGGCAGGGCTTGTTCTTCAAGAATCGGGAGCTGAAATCCCGCATTTAACTTCCAATCGTTTAGAAAACGCTTACCTCCAGTTCGCATGAAAAATAACTACCTCCAAATACATCCCGAAGTTGCAACGGCACTCGCAGAAGGCAAGCCTGTTGTCGCACTCGAATCGACAATTATTTCTCATGGAATGCCCTACCCCGATAACATTCGAACCGCACGCGAAGTAGAGGATATCGTTCGGAATAACGGGGCTATACCGGCCACCATTGCCATTATTAACGGCAAACTTTGTGTGGGCTTAGATGCTAATCAATTGGAACTGTTGGGGAACTCGAAGGATGTATGGAAAGTCAGTCTGCGGGATATGCCATTTGTTCTGAGCAATCGGTTGATTGGAGCGACAACCGTTGCCGCAACCATGCGAATTGCCTCTCTAGCCGGCATTCATGTCTTTGTAACCGGTGGAATTGGAGGTGTACATCGCGGTGCCGAAGTAACGATGGATATATCGGCCGACTTAACGGAAATGTCGCACACCAATGTGGCCGTAATTTCGGCGGGAGTTAAATCCATTTTGGATATTGGTTTAACGCTGGAGTATTTAGAAACCGCAGGCATTCCGGTTGTTACGTACGGACAAGACGAATTTCCTGCATTTTACTCCCGTAAAAGTGGCTTCATGAGTCCGATGCGATTAAATGACTCACATGCAATCGCTGAAATGCTCAAGGTCAAATGGGCGCTTGGATTGAATGGTTCTGTCATGATTGCCAATCCTATACCGGAAGGGGAAGAAGTTCCGTATGAGAAAATGGATGTCTTTATCCAACAATGTTTGAAGGAAGCAACCTCACTCAACATTAGCGGAAAAAACACAACACCGTTTTTATTAAAACGTATTGCAGAAATTACGGGTGGAGAAAGCCTGAAATCAAACATTGCTTTGGTAAAAAACAATGCCGTATTAGGGGCTAAAATTGCCTGCGATTTTTCTAATTAGAATTCGAAAATAAATCCAATTGCAGGAGTAACAAGTGCTGATTCATCTTTAAGCAAGACTGGAATTCCATTGGAGCCGTCCTGCTTAAGCGCTTGTCCGTCGGTTGTTTGAAAACCGCTGTTATCCTCGGTGCGTTTGAAGGAATAATTGGGCAGGGAAGGATTCCTGAATTTGGCAGCATTCGTCACATCGATATACAGATCGAGTGTTGAGCGTTTGAAATAAATCTTTTTGTCGATGCGGATATCGAACTGGTTGAAGTTGATCAAACGTAAGGTATTGAGTTGCGAATAATCGAGAATTCCGGTTCCAGTGGTAGCGAAATTGAGTTGGGAAGCGGGCATGTCGAATGGCGTGTAAGGCCCACCACCGGCAAAACGGTACTTCATTCCAAGTTCCCAACCGCGCTTGAATTTACGGCCGAGCAACGCGGAAAACAGATGCCCGTAATCCCAGGCAGATGCAATGAGCTGACCGTTTGAACCCGAAAACCGTGAACGGACAAGCGTATAACTCAGTACAGCAAAGGTTTTGGTGGTGAGTTTTTTCTGCATGTAAACTTCCATTCCGTAGGTTTCGCCGCCGCCAATACTGCTCACCGGTTCATTGCC
>CALQRR010000361.1 GCA_943333015.1 Chitinophaga pinensis
CTTCTTTTATAGCCAGATCTTTCGATGCTGTCATGGCGGCATAGTATATCGTTTCGTGGATTTCTCGGTTCAGAGCTTGTGCTTCCTCGCACTCAAATGGATACCTTAGCAGGATAAAAGCATCTGCCAATCCCTGAATGCCAATCCCGATCGGGCGGTGACGCAGGTTGGAATATTCTGCTTCTGGAACTGGATAGTAATTCCGATCGATAATCTTGTTGAGGTTCAGGGTAATCTGATACGTTACCTCAAACAATTTATTATGATCAAATTTTCCGTCGATGATAAAACGGGGCAAAGCTATGGATGCCAGATTACATACCGCTACTTCGTTTTCGTCTGTGTACTCGATGATCTCTGTACAGAGGTTGGACGATTTAATTGTTCCCAGATTTTGCTGGTTGCTCTTGCGGTTGCAGGCGTCTTTGTAGAGCATGTAGGGCGTGCCTGTTTCAATCTGTGCTTCCAGAATAGAAGACCAGACTTCACGCGCCTTGATGGTTTTACGAGCTTTCCCTTCTGCTTCATATCGCTCGTAGAGTTCTTCAAACTTCTCACCCCAGCAATCCGAAAGGCCCGGACATTCGTTTGGACAAAAAAGTGACCAGTCACCTTCTTCTTCCACACGCTTCATAAACAAATCAGGAATCCAGAGCGCGTAAAACAAATCACGTGCACGGACTTCTTCTTTTCCATGGTTCTTTTTCAGGTTCAGGAAATCAAAAATATCCGCATGCCATGGTTCCATGTAAATGGCAAATGAACCTTTGCGTTTTCCGCCGCCCTGATCTACATACCGAGCCGTGTCGTTAAACACACGCAGCATGGGCACAATTCCATTGGATGTTCCATTTGTTCCGCGAATGTAAGAGCCTGTTGCACGTACATTATGAATGCTTAACCCGATTCCTCCAGCACTCTGACTGATCTTAGCACACTGTTTCAAGGTGTCGTAAATGCCATCAATGCTATCGTCCTTCATAGTGAGCAAAAAGCAGCTCGACATTTGTGGCTTCGGCGTTCCTGCGTTGAACAGGGTAGGGGTGGCATGTGTAAACCACCGTTCCGACATCAGGTCGTAAGTTTTGATTGCATTTTCAATGTCATCCTTATGGATACCAACTGAAACGCGCATCAACATGTGTTGCGGACGTTCTACAACGTGGTTGTTAATTTTAAGCAGGTACGATTTCTCCAAGGTTTTAAAACCGAAGTAGTCGTATCCAAAATCGCGGTCGTAAATGATGGTAGAGTCGAGTAGCTCTGCATTATTAAGGATGATTTCGTAAACATCATCCGCAATAAGCGGGGCAGCCTGATTGGTTTTAGGGTCCACAAAGAAGTAGAGATCCTTCATCGTTTCAGAGAAGGACTTTTTTGTAGTCTTATGCAGGTTGGAAATGGCAATGCGCGAGGCAAGAAGTGCATAATCCGGATGCTTGGTCGTCATTGATGCCGCGGTTTCTGCAGCAAGATTGTCCAAAGCTTCGGTGGTTACGCCAGGGTAAATACCCTGAATAACTTTCATCGCAACACTGACTGGATCCACATGCACCGGCTCCAATCCATAGCAAAGCTTTTGGATACGTGCCGTAATCTTGTCAAACTTAATGGACTCCTGACGGCCGTCCCGCTTGATTACATACATGAGTTTTATAGTTAGGGTGTTGTTAGTAGAAGGGTAATTGAATCAGAAGTCTTCGTCGAAACGGATCGTATTGTCGATCTGTTTTCCCATCACTCCTGCTTTCTGATATTCTCCGACTTTTTTCTCAAAGAAATTGGTCTTCCCTTGCAGGGAGATCATTTCCATAAAGTCGAACGGGTTACTGGCATTATAGTGTTTGGTGCAGCCCAATGAAATCAGCAGCCGGTCGGCTACAAACTCAATGTACTGACACATCAGTTCTGCATTCATTCCGATGAGCGAAACAGGAATGGCATCACTCACAAAATCTTTCTCAATGGCAACCGCATTGCTAATGATCTCTTTAACACGCGCCTCTGTGAGTTGGTGATTCAACTGGGTGTAGAGCAAGCAGGCGAAATCGCAATGAAGTCCTTCATCGCGGGAAATCAATTCATTGGAGAAACTCAATCCCGGCATGAGGCCGCGTTTCTTCAACCAGAAAATAGAACAGAAAGATCCGGAGAAAAAGATGCCTTCCACTGCTGCAAAGGCAACCAAGCGTTCTGCAAAATTCCCGTTGTCAATCCAACGCAAGGCCCAATCAGCTTTACGTGCTACAGCCGGAACATTTTCAACTGCATGAAACAGGCGGTTTTTTTCGGTTGTATCGTTGATGTACGTATCGATTAATAGGGAATACGTTTCTGAGTGGATGTTTTCACACATGATCTGATATCCATAGAAACAACGTGCTTCCGGATACTGCACTTCGTTCATGAAGTTCACGGCAAGATTTTCATTCACAATTCCGTCACTGGCAGCAAAAAATGCCAGCACGTGTTTGATGAAATGTTTCTCATCGCTGGTGAGCTTGTTCTCCCAGTCGGTAAGGTCGGCATGCAAGTCGATTTCTTCTGCAGTCCAGAAACTCGCTTCTGCTTTTTTATACATTTCCCAGATCTCCGGATGCTTAATCGGGAATAGTACGAAACGATCCTTGTTCTCCTTCAATATAGGTTCATCCGCTGTACCCCGTTTCGTTGTTGGAATGTCACTCAAAAGGGTTGAAGGCAGAACGTTGTCCATTTCTTTATCTATTGATTATCAGTTACTTGCGATTTTTCCGGTGGCAGACATATGTATCAAAAAGCTAATTAGCTTTTCTTCAAGGAGATACAACGAAGCGGGCAGGAAATTGATGCTTCACAAAAATGGTTCGGATACAGTCATCCTACAACCCGTTTTTGTTAACATTTGACTGCACTTTTTAACATTCCGGCTGTGTCCTTAGCAATCATTGGTTTTCTGTAAAATCATCACTGCGCCGGACTTCGTAAAGTGGTGATCAAAATTGAGTTATGCACATGGCAACTCCTTGCTACATTGGATGTTAATCCTGTGTTAACATCGAAGGGAATCAAATTCCCCTAGGTTTCTTTGCAGGGCTCAAACGCTTTGTTTAATACAGAATTAATGATCTTATGCAATGGGTCTTTTCCCCCATTCTTCTGCAATTTCTTCCAGCTGCGCATACCACGCTTGCCCATAAGCCCGCTCGA
>CALQRR010000362.1 GCA_943333015.1 Chitinophaga pinensis
GTGATGGTCGTTTCGTTGTGCGATTCCGTATGCAGCACAGGCGCTTTATCGAGGTTCCCAGCCGATACTTTCATCACCGAGTTAAACCCGCCCATGCCATTGGAGGTGGAATCGGAAACATTGGGATCGAGCATCCATTTTCCATCCGCCACAACCTGATAACTGTATCGTCCAGGATTAAGCATTAACTGCGTTTCCCACGTTGCGCCCGAATGCGTCAGGTTGGTTTGAGCTGCCTGCCAATTGTTGATATCGCCCGCTAACTGAACTGTTTTGTAAGTCTTTCCTTTGGGATCAAACGTAAATTTCAGTTTCTGTTTGACCGATCGCTTCATGATCAAAGAATACACATCCCCTTGAGACCAGATTCGCAATTCGGAAAGCGGCTGCACCTGTTTGGCATCCACTACCAAAGAGAGTTTTTCTTTGTCTGGAGATAAGGTTGATTGTAGACCTGGGACGGAGGAAATAGAATCTATCAACGCCACATTGACGATGTAATCCTGCAAAAGGATGGAGCCGGAATCAACGGGCAAGGTCAGCGGAGCGGCTAAACCAATCATGGCCGGCTCTGCGGGAATGTGAAATTCATTTTTACCTGAGCATGCAGCTAAAAGCAGAACTAGTGGTAAAAAACGGGTTATGTGTTTCATGCGATACAGATTACCAGGTGATTAACACCTCAGATGGAACAATATCCAAAACGACACATGCGAGATCAGCTACTTGAACAGGAGCTTGAGGAGGCACATGGTAGGGATCAAAATCAGAAATAGGTTCGATAAAGCGGTAGTTCTCCTTCGCTACGTGAACGTAAATACCATCTTTCTTCACAAGAGGTTTGTCACCGTGTAAACCGTGCAAGAAGACTTTCCAGTGTTTCAAATCGGATGTGTAGTCACCCTCAAGCGCTGTAATTTTCAACGAATTTCCCTCTAGAATAAAACGGCGTGTGGACGACGCTCCTGCTTCGTATGCGTATGTTTCGCCATCGTCTTCATAGTGGACAAATTCGCAGGAATCACCAGGATATACATGGACTTCGAGGGTGTTGGAGGGCTTGTCGCGCATTATACTGCTGACCGTATTTTGCATCAACAGAATACTCCCCGCTTTGACGAATACTGGCAGCGTTTCCTTTTCAGCTTCGATTACGATTTCAGTTAGCCCATTTTGAATTTCATCGGTATAGAGGTTATACCAAAAACCTTTCGGGAAATAGGCTTTGTGATGAATTTTCGTGCTTTCGGCTGGGATTACCAATAAGGAAGGACCAAATAGATATTGGTTCTGATACGGATCCTGATAAATCTTCGGATCGTTGGTATAATTGATGGCTAATGAACGCGCTACAGGCATGCCGTTTTGCGAAGATTCGTAAAAGGCTGCATAGATGTATGGCATCAATCTGTAGCGCAGTTTGATGTAGTTCCGGGAAACATCTTCCACCGCTTCACCAAAGGACCAAGGTTCTGAGTCGCGACTATTGACCATGGAATGTGAACGGAAAAACGGGGAAAAAGCACCCAAAGCAATCCATCGGGCAAAAAGTTCCGGAGTAGCTTCTCCGGCAAATCCACCCACATCATAGCCGGCAAACGAAATCCCTGTTAGTCCCATGCTGTTGATTAAGCGAACACCCGCCAGCATGTGATCATCGGTGCTAACATTGTCACCGGTCCAAACGGCTCCAAAACGCTGCACACCGGAATAACCGGCACGTGTGAGAATAAACGGACGTTTACCATTCAGGAGTTTTCGCCCACCATCATAGGTGCTGCGTGCCATTTGCATTCCATAGATGTTTCGGGCTTTTTTATGCGTCGCACCTTCACCATCGTAATCAAATTCGATCAAATCGGGAAGATGTTGCCCCCAGGCGGCCGGCTCATTCATATCATTCCAGAAACCTTCCACACCAACATCGGTAACGGTGTGCATTTTCTCGGCCCACCAGGTGCGTGCTTCCTCCATGGTAAAATCGGGAAATGCACTCCAGCCGGGCCATACCTGTGCATTTAATTCAGCACCATCGGGATATTTAACAAACACATCCTTCTTCTTGCCTTCATCGTATGCAGGATAACCCGGTTCTTTTTTAATTCCCGGATCTAAAATCACCACCACGTTGAACCCCATCTCGCGCAACTCTTTCAGCAAAGCCTCCGGATCGGGAAAACGGGTTGGATGCCAAGTAAAAACCTTGTAGGCATCCATGTAATGAATATCGAGGTACAAGACGTCTGCTGGAATATCCTTCTCGCGAAATGTTCTGGCGGCATTGAGAACTTCCTGATACGGATAGTAGCTATAACGACATTGTTGAAATCCAAGACTCCAACGCGGCGGAATCTCCATACGACCGGTCAGCCAGGTATATTTCTCCAGAATGCCGGCCACATCATGGTGATGGATGATGTAGTAGTTCATTTCCCCATCTTCCGCTTGAAAATAGGAAAACCGGTCGTTTGAACAACCAAAGTTGAACGTCGTTTTGTGTGTATTATCGAAGAAGATTCCGTAAGGTCTACCTTCTACAATCCCCATGTAAAATGGAGTGCTCAGGTAAAGCGGATCACCATCAGTAGGATACGCGAAATTATCAGTGTTCCAATTGACATAGGTTTTACCGCGACGGTCAAGATTACCGGTCTTCTCCCCCAGCCCAATAAAACGTTCGTCGGGTTGAAGTTGCTTGTAGGTGGTTACTTCATTTCCCAGCCAGCTCGTTCCGAAAGCGGGATCATCGGCATTGAGCAGATGCCCGTCGGGTGTGAACGTACTGATGCGGAAAGGAAATTTGCTGATATGAAGCGTCAGAGAAACGGTACGTATGGTAAAATGATCTTGTTCCTCGTGCAGTTGAAATGAAACGGTATGAGGTTCCTGAACAACAGCATAGGAAAATCCACTGTGATCAGAATCATTTTTTCCAATACGGATGCGAATAACAGCTGAATCGTAAACACTGATACGAATTTGAGCATTGCTGGTTGAGAAGCGGATTTCCTGATCCTTAACTTCGTGACTGATGTATGCTCCGACAGCTTCGTTAAACGTTCCTCCTTTTCGATGCTTTTGCGCCATGTGCGTGATTTCTTAGCGGAATTTTTATTTGGAAAAATGTTGTTTCATATGGTAGTTCACCAGACCAAAAATGGGCTTCTTGATTATGGTTCCAACCTGA
>CALQRR010000363.1 GCA_943333015.1 Chitinophaga pinensis
CGCGAGGTATACACGGTGGTATCATTGTTTAAAGCAATGAACCCATGCCCCACCGGAATGGTATCGCTGGTGGTTGTTCCATCTCCCAGGTCCCAGAAAAAAGAATCCGGTTGACCATAACTCAGATTTGTAAACACCGGAACAAAAGGAGAACATCCCGATTGCGCATCAACCACAAAAAGAGGCGTTGGAGAAACCCGTGCAAAAACAGGAAGTGCAAACGCATCGGCCCCGCATAAATTCGTTACGTTCATTTGAACCGTATACGAGGTATCGAACAGCACGGGAGCTGGTAGCAAAATAGTATCCGGCAATGGCTGGTTGTTGGAATAAACGCCTGTCACAGACCAGGTATAGGCAGGAGCAAATCCAACGGAGAGGTTTGTTATCAGTATCGCAGCAGGAGCGCAAACGGTATCCGTTGATAAGGTAAAATCTGCTGTCGGTGGATCGACAGATTGTATAGAAGCTTGCACAGTGTCCTTACATCCTGTTGCAGTGGTAATGATGAGTTGAATGGAATATGTTCCTGTATCGGCAAACGTAATAGGTGGCGATGCTAAGGAAGAGGTCAGGATTTGATTGAGATCTGCATCGAGTACCGTCCAGTCCGATTGAAAAGCACCAGGAAACGAGGTATCACCGACGGAAGCGTTCAGCAAATTGTAAGGGGCATTGTGACAAAAGGCAACAGGTAAACTCAAGAGCGCCTGCGGCATTGGATGCACAAAATACGACATCGTGTCGCGGTTCACGCAGCCAGTTTGCGGCTGGGTATAGGTGTAGATAAGCGAATTGGTTCCCGGAGGGCTCAGTTCGGGACAAAATAAACCGTTTGCAGAAATGCTTCCCTGCCCCGACCAAAAAGCCGTTGCCACAGGTAAACCATTGGCCGCAATGGGTTGAAATTGATCAAGCTGCACACAATCCACATTGATGCAATCGATCCGATCAGGCCCCGCTTTTACAATGGGCAAGGCATGCACCTGAACGGTGATGGTATCCCACGTTTGACAACCAAAGGTTCCGAAGGTGTAAACAGCGATGGACGTATCGGCAAAAGCACCGTTAAACGTTCCGTTCGCATTGAGCCAAGCTGGAAAAACCCAAGATCCGCCAGCGGGTGAAGCGCTTAATGAATAAACCGTATCCGCATCGTAACAAAACTGAATATCGGCCCCTGCATTAGCACTGGCATAGATTGGTGCTACAATCACCGCAGGTAAACTACTGTCAGACACACACCCAAAGCTGTTCGTGTAGGCATAGGTAAGGTTGGTTGTCCCGATAGCTGGTGTCACAAACGAATACGTACCCGCAGATGAACTCACTCCGTTGCCACTCCACACTCCGCCCGCAGGCAGCGCATTGACAAGACCCAGGTTGTTGCTATAATTGGTAAAGCAATAATCGACTTGTGTGCTGGCAAAAGTAATCCCCGAAGGACCATGCATGCTCACTTGCAAACTATCTGTCGATTGACATCCTGTGGGAGCAAGCGTAAATTGATAATACACCCAAGAATTTCCGACAGGCAATCCCGTTGGATCGAATGCACCTGTCGAAGTATTGGTGATTCCATTTCCACTCCAGATGCCTGTTCCGCCGGTGGTAGGAGCTTGTCCACTGAGCAGGATTGGCAAAGCATTGTTGCAGATGGAAACATTCGCCCCTGCATTAACTGCCGGCAAAGGATTGACTAAAATATCGGCCGTATCGCGCACCGCGCAAGAACCAACTCCGGTTGTATAAATCACCTGAAAGTTGCCTGCGGAAGTGGGAGTGAATTGTCCGCTTGCATTTGCGCTTCCAGACCAAATTGCAGGAACCGCTACTAAACTGGCGGTGAAAGAGATAACACCCGAATTCACACAGACTTCCTCATTAGCGCCAATAGAAACCGTAGGAGGACTGTTTACGGTAATGGTAGAAGGATCCGTTGAGGAGCATCCGTTGGCATCGGAATAGAAATACACGGCGTTAAATACACCATTCCCGTTGGGTGTGAAACTTCCTCCTGCGCTGATTGTCGCGTTGGTAGATGTCCAACTTCCTCCTGCAGGAGTTGCTCCGCTGAGCAGTTCGGCAACGGGCTGGTTGCAATACGTATAATCCGGCGCAACCACTTGAGGAATTGGGTTGACAGTTATCTGAACTACATCCGAAACCTGACATCCGAATGCATCGTCTACAGTAAGCGTAAAATTAAACGCAATAGGAATTGATGAACCGCTAGTGACCGAAGCAAAGGCAGGGTTGAGAATCGAAGTGGAAGACAATCCACCAGAAGGTGACCAGGAATAGACAAACGGCGCGGTTCCGGTTCCGGCTTGAACACTTCCAGCAAGGCCAATTGTGTCTCCGGCACACAAACCCGCATTTGTTCCAGCATTTACAATAGGCAATCCTCCTACTGTTATATGAATAGTATCGGATGCAGCACAGGTAGCGCCGGTTTCATAGATGTAGGTGAGAACAAAAGAACCCGCTCCGGCTAGAGCAGGATTAAACGAATACACCGTTCCAACATTGGTCACGCCCGGTCCTGTCCAATAGGCATTGAACTGTGTAGGCGGATTGACAGGTTGAGGAACTGGAAGTTGAACAGGGATATCGGTTATACATCGGTGAAAACCAATCCCTGCGTTGATGGAAATGGGACTGCCGATGTTGATGAGCAATGTATCGTGACTGGTACAACCGAGAACATCAGTAAAATGATAAAACACGGAATCTGTCCCTAAGCCACCACTGGTGAAATCAAGACCGTTGAGGGTCCCCTGATTGGATGCCGCCGTTGTCCAAGTTCCTCCTGCTGCTGGTGAAAAACCGCTGAGTGTATAAGGAACCGTTGGACTAAAACAAATGCTGGTATCAGGTCCAGCAGTAATGAATGGCAAAGGATAGACAGTCATTTCGAACCAGTTTGAAACCAAACAGTTATTAGAATCGGTGACTTGAACGGTTACCGGAGCGTATAAATTAGTCCCGCCTGGATTGGTCGGAACGAGCGTTACCGTTGAATCCGAAGAAGTTGCTACCGCCCAGAATGCCGGGTACCATGCCCAGGTATACGGATACAAACCACCGGAAGCTGTAGCTTCAAGAGAAATGGTATCGCGGTGACAAATCTGCTGATCAGCAGGAATGTTCAGTGAAGGAATACTGTAAACTTCCACCTCAA
>CALQRR010000364.1 GCA_943333015.1 Chitinophaga pinensis
GTGGTTCAGGATAAGATCCGCAAACTGCAGACTGATGTCCAAACGCTCGAAAACAACATCGGCTTTTTTGGTAATTCAAAATCAAAAGCAGCCGAAGACATGAAGCGCGACATCGAACGTAAGATCAGCAAAGCCAAAGAGGAAATCGGACAACTGCACGATCAGTTACGTATCCTTCAGGAAGTATAAGTCTTTAGAAACAATGAAAACCCTCTTCAGAAATGGAGAGGGTTTTTTTATGCGTTGGATTTAGATAGATCCAATCAGCAGCATTCGACTACCCCTATCCCCCGCCCTTTCCCCTCGAAGTTAAAGGGAGTGGCATTTTATGTTCTGAAGGGAATTATTCTCTTAATGGAACACTTACGGCATTCGTTTTCCTCAGCTGACATTTGCAGACCCCTAACCCCGGCCCTTTCCCCGCGAAGGGAAAGGGGGTAGCATTTCGTGTTTGTGGGGAATTATTCTCTTACTGTTGGGTAAACATCTTGCGCACTTCGAAAGCTATCGCATCCAAATTTTGATCACGCATGCAACGGAAATGTTTTTTCGGACAGGTGGCATATCCGATCTTGGAACAGGGACGGCATTTCAAACCGCTGACCTGAGCTATGTATTGAACATCTGTTGCGCCGGGTAAATAGGGATACATTCCAAATTCAGGCACGGTATTGCCCCAGATGGAAACAATGGGTTTGTGGAATGCGGCGGCAATGTGCATCAAACCGGTATCGTGGGTGAGTACTACGTTCGATTGCTCCAGCAATGAAGCCGATTGTCCAATATTTAACTCCCCGCATACATTAAACGCCCGCTCACCAATCGCGGTGGCAATGGCTGCTCCGTCGGCCCGTTCGGCTTTCCCGCCTAATAACACCAGCGGTAAATTAATTTTCTGACAGAGTTCGATGAGCTCTTCCAAGGGCATGCGTTTGGTGCCTTTTAATGCGCCTGTTACCACCGCGACAAAGCCTTTGCGGTGCATTTCGGGCAAGCGGCTAAGTTCTACTTGTTCATCGGGACGGATGAAAAAATCGAGGCCTTGTCCATCATTTTTCACCCCAAGGGACTTTACCGTTTCCAGGTAACGATCTACAATGTGTACATCAGGCAAACGCTTCAAGCGGAAATTCACATACAGGTACTTCTCCACATTGAGCTTGTTGAAGGAACCTGATTTTCCTCCCAAAGCCAACTTCACCCGCTGACTTCGCAGGTTGTGATGCAAATCAATGATGAAATCAAATTTTTCGGCTTTCAACTGCCGAAGCAACTCTGCAGGTTTGTCTTCCCAAAGCCAGACTTTATCGATATGCGGATTGGTTTCTACCAAGCTCCGGAATGCCGGTTTGGTGAGAAAATGGATTGCTGCGTCCGGATAACGGGCTTTGAGCGTGCGCACCACAGGCGTGGTAAGGACAATGTCGCCAATGGAACTAAAACGGATAATAAGAAAGCGCGTCACGGCGACAAAACTACATGGATTTTTCAAGTCCTCTTCCCTTCGTTTGAATTCTGCACCTTTGCAGCATGACGCTCAGCGATACCCATGCCCATCTGTACCTTCCTGAATTTGATGCTGACCGCGCTGCGGTGATGCAACGCGCAATGGAGGCAGGAGTTACAGAAATCTATCTTCCCAATGTGGACAGCGAAACCATTCCCATGCTGCATGCATTGACCGATGCCTATCCGGAAAACTGCTTTCCCATGATGGGTTTGCATCCCTGTTCGGTGAAACCGGAAACGATGGAAGATGAGTTAGCGCTTGTTAAACAGTGGCTCAACACCCGTGACTATGTGGCGGTGGGTGAAATTGGCCTTGATCTGTATTGGGATAAATCCACATTCGATATTCAGGTGGAAGCGCTGCAACGCCAATGCGAATGGGCGATGGAAGAAAAACTTCCGGTGATTTTACACAGCCGTAATGCGACTAAAGAATGCATCGAAGTGATTCGACCATTTGCAGAACGCGGACTGAAAGGCATTTTCCATTGCTTTTCCGGAACGGCAGAGGAAGCCATGACCATCACCGAAATGGGATTTCTATTGGGCATTGGAGGTGTTCTCACCTTTAAGAAAAGTGGATTGGGAGAATCCATTGCCGAAATCCCGCTCGAATTTCTTGTCCTCGAAACCGATGCGCCGTATCTTGCCCCGGTTCCGTTTCGCGGTAAACGCAACGAATCGGCCTATATCCGAAACATCCTCGACGAACTATCTGCTATCCGGAGAATTGGTCGCGTAGAACTCGCCGCTATTACCACTGCCACAGCCCGCCAACTCTTTAAACGTTCATGAACCGCAAACCTTCCGCCCTAATCATTTACACCGGTGGTACCATCGGAATGGTGAAAGACAGCCTGACTGGATCGCTCAAACCGGTCAACTTTGAACGCCTTCAAGCCAATATCCCCGAAATCGAAAAACTCGATATTGAACTGGATATTTATACGTTCGAAGACACCATCGATTCCTCCAACGTGCAGCCGTCCGACTGGATTCGGCTGGTGGATGTGATTGAAAAAAACTACGACCGCTACGACGGATTTGTCATTTTACATGGTTCCGATACCATGGCTTATTCCGCTTCGGCCTTGAGTTTCATGTTGGAAAATTTATCCAAACCGGTCATTTTCACTGGTTCGCAGCTGCCCATCGGAGTCTTGCGTACCGATGCAAAAGAAAACTTTATCACCGCACTTGAAATTGCGGTTCTCAAGGAAAACGGAAAGAGTAAAGTGAGCGAGGTCTGCATTTATTTTGAATATCATCTGCTCAAAGGCAACCGCACCACCAAATTCAGCTCGAGTCACTTCAACGCCTTTACTAGCAACAATTATCCACCACTGGCAGAAGCCGGAGTGCAGATCCGTTTTAACGACAGTTTGCTGCGTAAGCACAATGGCAAGCCCACGTTGTTTCACAAAAACCTCGATAATAACATCGCCATTCTCAAGATTTATCCGGGAATGACCCAACAATACGTCCACAGCATTCTCCACATCGAAGGACTGAAAGCCGTTGTGCTCGAAACATTTGGTTCCGGAAATGCCCCAACGCAAACCTGGTTTCTCGCTGCACTTCAGGAAGCCATCCAGCGTGGAATAATCGTCACCAACGTAACGCAATGCAGCAGTGGCGCTGTGTTTCAGGGGAAATACAAAACCAGTTCA
>CALQRR010000365.1 GCA_943333015.1 Chitinophaga pinensis
GATCAGGCATTCGATTAGTATACGATAAATCCCATGCATTCAATTGGCTGTATAGGGCAGTCGGAATTCAGATACCCGCTCAGAGAATCGAATTTTAAAAAAAGCAGGCCTTTCTCCGAAAAAGCCCGAAACGCAATAGGAAAAGGCCGACATCCTCATTTACTTTGCACAAGGTGACAAGACGCATTTTACTCACAGGTGGACCCGGCTTCGGAAAATCCAGCATCATCCATGAAATGGAGCAGATGGGATTCTCTGTATACCATGAAGTCGCCCGCCAAATCATTCAGGATGAGATAGCTGTAGGCGGCTCAGCAGTGCCTTGGATCGACATTGCCGCTTTTTCCGCTCAGGTACTTCAGGGCCGTATAGATCAATATGTGGGTGGCGAAAACGGTGTGTGGTTTTACGATCGCGGTTTGCCCGATATCGCTGGATTTTTACGAAAAGAAAAAAAAGAAACTCCTGCGGAAGTCTGGCAACTCTGTCAGGATTTTAAATACGATCCTGTTGTTTTCATCACACCACCTTGGGAAGCCATTTTTCACCGCGATGCCGAACGCAAGGAAGATTTCGCAGCTGCTATTAAGGTTCACCGGGCATTGGAGGCTGTTTATTCGGAGTTAGGATACGAACTGATACCAGTTCCGATGGGCTCTATCCGCTGGCGTGCACAATTCATTCTGGATAAGGTAGGAATCCTCTAAATTTGCCGTCCATGGGAAACCCGCAAGAGATACTCCAGCGCTACTGGGGCTATGCTGTTTTTCGTCCCTTACAGGAAGAGATTGTCCGATCGGTGCTCAACGGTCAGGACACACTCGCATTGCTCCCAACCGGCGGCGGCAAATCCGTATGCTTTCAGGTTCCGGCGTTGTGCCTCGAAAAATTATGCATCGTTGTCTCCCCGCTCATTGCGCTCATGCGCGATCAAGTTGAAAATCTTGAAAAAAAAGGCATTCAGGCAGGCATGATCTCTTCATCGATGAAAGCCATGGAGATCGATATGCTGCTCGACCGTTGCATGGATGGACAACTGCAATTCTTATATGTGTCGCCCGAACGCTTAAAAAGCGAACGTTTTCTTTCGGTCCTGCCCAACTTAAACATTGGCATGATCGCGGTCGATGAAGCACATTGTATCTCCCAATGGGGCTATGATTTCCGCCCGAGCTATACCCAAATTGCCGACATCCGCGAATTGCTTCCCGGCATTCCGATCATTGCACTTACAGCTACAGCAACACCAGAAGTTTGCGACGATATTGAGATCAAACTCAAGTTCAAAAACGGAAAACGTTTTAAGAAAAGTTTCGCCCGTTCAAATCTGGCCTATATCGTTCGTCATACAGAAGATAAACCGGCACAGCTATTAAGAATTCTTCAAAAGATTCCCGGAAGTTCGGTGGTGTATGTGCGCAACCGCAAACGTTGCAAGGACGTATCTGATATGCTGCTTTCGGCTGGTATTTCTGCGTCCTATTACCATGCCGGACTCGATGGTGCCACGCGCAATGTGCGTCAACTTCAATGGCTCGAAGGTCGCATACGGGTAATCGTTTGCACCAATGCATTCGGCATGGGCATCGACAAACCCAATGTTCGCAGTGTGATTCACCTAGAACTGCCTGATTCTCCAGAGGCCTATTTTCAGGAAGCTGGACGCGCCGGTCGAGATGGAGAAAAAGCGTTTGCCGTATTATTAACCGATGTGGGTGATGAACGCGATTTTGAAGATCGTTTCAACCATGCTTATCCGGGTTTCGACACCATCAAAGCCATTTACAACTGGCTCGGAAACTATCTTCAATTGCCCGTTGGGGCTGGATTTGAGCAATCATTTCCGTTTGAACTCGGCACATTTGCCAAACGCTACAAACAACATCCGGTAGAATGCTATTCGGCCTTACGTTTTCTCGAACGCGAAGGCTTGATCAGTTTGCAGGAAAATCATTACCAGCCTTCGCGGGTTTTCATCCCAATAAATCAGCAGGAGCTGTACGATTTCGAATTTCACAATGCGGGATATGAGCCGGTGTTAAAAACCCTGCTACGCTCCTATGGCGGGATGTTTCAGGAATATGTGCAGATTCGGGAACAAGAAATCTCCGAGCGGACCGGCATCCAGCACCAGCGTTTGAAAGAAATGCTGCTGTACCTTGATAAATCAGGAATCATCAGTTATTATCCTTCGAACGACGAACCGCAGGTTTACTTTACACTGGCCCGCCAACATCCCGAACGAATCCCCATTTCGCTCAAACGGTATGAAGAACGTCGTGATGCGGCCTTGGTCCGAATGCAAGCAATGATTCGGTATGTGAGAGAAGATCAGGTCTGTCATTCAACCTATCTGGTCTCGTATTTCGGAGAAAAAAATGCGTTACGCTGCGGCCAATGCGATGTTTGTCTGAATCAGGACAAAGAAGGAAAATCAGATGCCTTGAACGATCGCTTGCTCTCCCGAATCCGATTGTTGCTGGAAGGTGGTGCTTTAACGCCGGATCAAATTACCGCGCTGATGGCTTATGAACCGGCCCGTTTACTAGAGCTGATGAGAAGCTGGATGGATGAAGGAATATTAAAGGAACACGATAATAACTCGGTTTCTTGGAATTCGAACGACTGAGCACCAATTCGTCCGAACGGAATGACCTGCATGTCTTGGAATAGATGCATTGTAAACCAATTGCTTAAGGGTATCCAGTCAAATTGAACTCTCTGGAAATGGCCTGTCGTATTTCAGATGCGTGCAATCAATAACCCCAAGAGCATCTACTGCGTAGAGGGTTTATTGTTTACTTTGTCTGCATTCTTATGAATTTCATCAATCGCTATTTCGCCATCATTTGGGCCGCCGCTTCCTTTCTGGCGGTCATGTTTTGGCTTGTATTGATGAAGCAGTTTGCAGTCATGCATTGGCTTGAATACAGCTCCTTGGTGTGTGCCTTGTATTTGTTTTATAACAGCCGTTCGTTACGCTCAAAAAAGTACCGGTTAATGACAATGGCTTCATATACGGCATTGCTCGGGTTGGGCTTGCGGATTATGCGTTGGCCAGCCGCCTTCGAAGTTCAGGTTATTTCAACAGGCATGCTCATGATTGCCTATCTGCTATTTTTCATCCGCGAAACAACACAAAACTGGCTCGACTGGCTCAAGGTCAGCGCAGC
>CALQRR010000366.1 GCA_943333015.1 Chitinophaga pinensis
ATCCTGTTGTTTTGTGTCGTTCTGGTGCTCATTCCAAAACGTATGAAACAGGATCGGCTCTGGATCATGACGCTGGTCGTGTTAGTTGGCGGATCCGCTCTGGCTCTTCTAGCTCCCGGTAATTCCGGACGGAGTACCTTTTTTGCGGAGGCAGTCGGTAATCCGGTTCATTCATTCACTTTTTCACTGAAGCAGAGTTTTCAACTAAGCATTCGGCAAGGCTGTAATTGGTTAGTGGAAACACCGGTGATATTCCTGGCACTGTTCCTCGGGTTGTGTAATTCTCCTGAATGGGGTCATGAGATCTCTCGTAGAAAAAAACTGCTGCTGCTGGCTTCTCCATTGCTGATGCCGATGCTCTACTTTCCTTTCTGCTGGGGAACGGGAAGTGCATTTCCTCCTGATCGTGTTAACAACATTGCGTTTCTTGTAATGAGTGTTGTTTTGATTTTTCTGGTTTCTGTTTTTCTTCCAAGGATTCCATCATCGCGAAAATCATTTTACCAGATGCTGCTACTTCCTGTGTGTCTGGTTTGGCTTTATGGCAATCCCAATAACCGGTTAAGATCCGCGCTGAACGATGTCGGAAAATTGGAAATGTATGTTCAAGAGACGCATTTACGTCATGCAAAAACCCTGTACCATGCGCAACATTATGCGAACGATGTATTGATTCTTGCTCCTATACACACTATCCCGTACACCATTTTTTTCGGGGATTTGGATAGCAACTCAACACATAATTTCAATCGAGGCTATGCGCATTATCACCGAATAAAAGCGGTCATCTGCAAGGAGTAGATTTCGGCACATCCTATCAATCAGTCTTTGGAATGCTGTGATTAAAAAAAACAGAGTGCTTATAAAAGGTCATTTGAACGCCTGACGCTTCGCATACCTAAAAAATCCCTAGACGTGTTTTGCTCACACCATTAATTGGTTGGAAGAAGGCAGCCTCTTCAAGTGGGAACACAGCAGAAACGGGTTCTAGCAGATTACATCAGCGGATTGCACCGAAACTTTTCAAGTCAGGGGGAAAAATTTTGGATAGTGTAACTTTTCTTTAGGGAACAACACTCAGATACCGGAAGCGAAATTTCCAAAAAACATCTACATTGTAGACATAAACGATCCAACTATGCTGCTCGAAATTACTGATCTGAGTAAAACATACTCCAATGGAGTGAAAGCCCTGAATAACATTAACCTGACCATTGGCACTGGAATGTTTGGCTTATTAGGCCCTAACGGAGCTGGAAAATCGAGTTTGATGCGAACCATTTCCACCTTGCAGCAGCCCGACAGCGGTTCGATCCGTTTTAACGGTTTGGATGTGCTTGCTCACCCTGAAGAGTTGCGTAAAGTATTGGGCTATTTACCCCAAGAGTTTGGAGTATATCCGCGTATTTCCGCAGAAATGTTACTCGATCACCTCGCTGGATTGAAAGGAATATCCTCCCGAGGAGAACGCAAAGAAATTGTTCATGCGATGCTTCAGCGGGTGAATTTGTTTCATGTCCGTAATAAATATCTGAGCACGTTTTCGGGTGGGATGAAACAACGTTTTGGCATTGCTCAGGCGTTGATTGGAAATCCACAGCTAATAATTGTGGATGAACCAACGGCAGGTCTTGATCCCGCTGAACGCAACCGTTTCTATAATTTACTGAGTGAACTTGGTGAAAATACTGTGGTGATTCTATCCACGCACATTGTGGAAGACGTGAGCACTTTATGCAGCAATATGGCAGTGATTTGTTTGGGTGAAGTCATGGCGCAAGGCAATCCGCAAGATGTTGTTTCGACGTTAAATGGAAGTATCTGGCGGAAGACCGTTGAACGAAATGAAGTCGATCATTACCGCTCCCAATACCGTGTGATTGCCTCCCATTTGCGTGCCGGCAAAATTCTGTTGCACATTTATTCTCCCGAAAATCCTGGTTTTGGATTTGAGGCGGTTGCCCCCAATCTGGAAGACGCCTATTTCGCGACGATCTCGTCGAAAGTTGATTTAGTTACCCTTTGATCTTCCGGACATGTTTAAGGATTTCTTTTTATTCGAATTGAAATACCGCTTGCGTCGCCCGGCGACCTGGCTGTATGCTATTTTGATTTTCGCACTGTCGTTTCTGATCATCGCAACGGGCAGCACGCCTGCTACAGAAAAGGTGTATCACAATTCCAGCATCATCCTCGCTCAATGGATGATCATTATGTCGCTACTGGGTTCTTTAATCAGTTCCGCCATCATGGGAGTGCCGGTTTACCGAGATATTGAACACCGCAGTCAGCATTTTTTATTCGCCTATCCGGTTTCCGAAAAGGGCTATTTGATGGGACGCTATCTGGGTTCTTTAACGGTGTTGATGATGGTACCTGTTGCAGGTATGTTGGGCGCCTGGTTGGGCACTTTGCTCGGGCCGATCTTGGATTGGGAAGAAGCCAGCCGTTTTGGACCCAACCTTTGGAGCAATTATCTGGAGCCATTCTTCCTGTTTAGTTTCATCAATTTTCTATTTACAGGTACGCTCTTTTTTGCCCTTGTTGCAACAACTAAAAAAGCCATGGCGGCCTATGTGGGCAGTATGTTGTTTTTGGTTGCCTACCTGATTTCAGGAATCTTTATGGGCGATTTGGAAACACGGGAGATTGCAGCCATTTTCGATCCGTTCGGGCTCAACATTCTTGGATTGGAAACCCGCTATTACACGCCATCGGAGATCAATACTTTGCCCATACCGATGACCAGTAATATCATTCTGAATCGTGTCGTTTGGCTTGGATTGAGTGTTGTTCTACTGATGCTTACTGTTTGGAAATTTTCCTTTAAATCGTTCTTCATTATCCGTCAAAAAAAATCCCGAAAAAATGAATCTCTGGCGATTCCAGATGTATCCATATTGAAGCGTCAGGTAGTTCGGAACTATGGTTTCGGGAGTCAGATACGGATGACTTTAGGACTTGCACGTATTGAGTTTTTATCGGTTTTGCGGGATCGTTATTTTCTGGCCATGATGTTGGGAGGCGCAACGTTTCTCTTGCTCGACGGTTGGTATGGCAGCAATGTCTATGGCGTGCCGGATCTTCCATCCACGTTTGCCATGATTGAGGTAAAGGATTTCAACTATACCATTTTCGTTTGGGTGATTCTCTTGTTTTATAC
>CALQRR010000367.1 GCA_943333015.1 Chitinophaga pinensis
ACAGACTCTGTGAACGGCATCGTATGATGCGTAAACGGAATGGTCAACGGCGTATTGGGTGTTTTTGCGCCATAACTCACCTTGCTTACAAACAGGAAATCGCCCACCAGTAGGGTTTTCTCCATCGAAGAGGTAGGAATGGTAAAGGCCTCAAAGAAAAATGTGCGGACGATTGTCGCTACAACTACCGCAAATACAATGGCTTCAGACCATTCTACGGTTTTGGTGCGTTCGTATTTCTTCCAATAATCCGCTCCCATGTAACGCGACTTTTCGTTAAAGCCGAGATAAATCAGGTAAAACGGAAAGAATATGATTCCACCAACAATTTCAACGGGTGATTCCACTTCGAAATTGCGCATCGTCAGGAAAACCATGATGAGCATCATCATCAGATTTACTCCCGGAATAGCCAGTAAAATGAGCCACCACCATGGTTTATCGATGATCTTGAGCCAAACCCATAGGTTGTAACCGGGAACAAAAGCTTCCCAAGCCTGACGCTCCGCTTTGATAAATACTTTCCATAAACCGATGTGCAATGCAATCAGCAATAGGATATTAATGATCCACTTATAGTCCATGAGGCGTAGAGAAATTTAGAAGGTCAGACATCGAATAAATGCCTTTTTTCTGATATAGAAATTCGGCAGCCCGCACAGCGCCGAGCGCAACTCCTTCCCGGCTAAATGCAGTATGAGTGATATTAATTTCATCGATTACTGATCGGTAAACGATACTATGTGTTCCCGGTACATCATCGATACGGATAGAATTGATTGGTAAATCGCCTGCTTCAGGAGATTCCTCCGCCCGACGCCAGCTATCGTAAGCCGGATGTTCTGCAATAATTCCTTCTGCCAACGTGATCGCGGTTCCACTCGGAGCATCTTTTTTCCGGGTGTGATGAATCTCTTCCATCATCGCTGCATAGTCTTCGTGTGTAGCCATCAGCCGAGCCAAATGCCGGTTGAGTTGAAAAAACAAATTCACTCCAATGCTGAAATTCGTGGCATGGAATAAACTCTGATCCAAATCCCGGCAACGGTCACTTACTTCATGCAATCGATCGTACCAACCGGTTGTCCCGGTTACCACAGGAACATTCTGCTCAAAACAGGTAAAGATATTATCGACAGCAGCTTCTGGCTGTGTAAATTCAATGGCAACGTCGGCTTTTCCTAATGCGGATTTCCATTCTGGCCCCGAACTTTTATCAACACGCAAAATCACTTCATGACCGCGTGCTATGGCAGTTGTCTCAATGGTATGACCCATTCCGCCGTATCCTATTAGTGCTATTTTCATCGTTCAGAAATGCAATGTTAATCCCAATCCTGCAACTGGAAATGTAGTCAAACTGGAATACACTGGCTCAGGTCGTACCCGAAGTGATAAGTCGTCATTGATATTAAAATCAAAGAAGTGCGCGTCAACAGTTGCGTCTATGATATTCATCGCATACAAAAGCGCCATTCCAGCAATGGTCAGATCCCGGTTTCTGTGATAGAAATCCTGCAATTCATTCAGATTGGCATCCGAATATTTCACCAGATCTGTATTCTGATCCGTTAGTCCTTGCTGGCGTTTGATAAGCTCACTTTTAAATAATGTATAGTTGCGCTGATTGAACTGCAAACTATAGATCAATGCTCCAGTTCCTGCTGCCAACAGACCAACTTTCCAGTATTTCCGGTTATAAATCTGACCTGCTCCAGGAAGCAATGCCGAATAGAGCGCTGCTTTTTTAGGAGAATGAACGTTTGGAGCAACAGTCGATTTCTTCAGCGTATCTGGTTTGGAAGAAGATAACGGCGCTATCGGCGTTTTTGATATGTTGCCCGATCTTCTGTCACCCATGTTTTTTGTAACTGTAGAATCGGTCTGCGCCTGAAGACCAGTGCACAGAACCAAGACCAAAGAAAACATGAATAGCAACCGAACAATCATCAGGGGATGAGTTTGCTTAGCAACTCAGCAAGTTCTTCCGGTGAATTGAACCGGATATTTAACTGCCCTTTCCCGTCTTTATCGGTTTTAATATCCACAGGGGCGGCCAATCGTTTGTGTAAACTGTTTATCGCTGCTTTCAATTCGGCAGGAAGAACCAGTTTCACAGACCGCACAGCACCTCCATCAGACTGCTTATTTTTGCGCGTTGCTTCTTCAACCTGGCGCACCGACATCTCGCTGGAGAGAATCTGATTGTACAGACTGAGCTGTTGTTTAGGATCCTCCATCGCAACCAAAGCCCGGGCATGCCCCATGGAGATTTTACGTTCGCGGATACCGAGTTGAATTTCCGGAGGAAGTTTGAGCAAACGCAAGTAGTTGGCAACGGTAGAGCGCTTTTTGGCAACTTTTTCGCTCACTTCTTCCTGCGTGAGTTTCAATTCTTCAATCAAGCGCTGATACGCCAATCCAATTTCGATTGAATCGAGCTCTTCACGTTGAATGTTCTCCACCAATGCCATTTCGAGCATTGCCTGATCGTTGGCAATGCGAATGTAGGCAGGAATGGTAGTGAGACCGGCCATCTGCGAAGCGCGAAAACGTCGTTCTCCACTGATAAGCTGGTATTTATCGTATCCGAGTTTGCGGACAGTTACCGGCTGAATGAGTCCCATTTCCTGAATCGATTCAGCCAATTCGCGCAACGCTTCTTCTTCAAAAAAGGTGCGCGGTTGAAATGGATTGGCTTCAATCTGATCCACTTGCAATTCAGAGATTGAACCGACAACAGCCGAATCTCCCTGAGAAGCACTTTTGGTTGTAATATCTGTATCTGGACTGGTAAGTAAGGCACCAAGGCCTTTCCCCAAGGCATTTCGTTTATTGTTCATGCAAAATGGGTGGCGATGCCGATCAGTTTAAATTTTCGTTCAACGTGTCCACCACTTTTTCAGTCTGTGGAATACGTGTCATGTCGTGCTTTTGTAGAATCTCACGCGCCAGATTCAGGTAGTTGATAGCTCCTGATGAACCGGCGTCATGCATGATAACCGACAAGCCAAAACTCGGCGCTTCCCCCAAACGGATGTTTCGCTGAATGATGGTGTCAAAAACCATTTGTTGAAAATGCGTTTTCACCTCGTCAACAACTTGATTGCTCAAACGGAGACGGCTATCGTACATCGTCAACAAAATCCCTTCGATTTC
>CALQRR010000368.1 GCA_943333015.1 Chitinophaga pinensis
CACCGGTTCATTGCCTAGCACGTCGAAACCGCCGCCCTGATTGGCCAATGAAATCCCATCGCGCAGGGAAACGGGATAATCGGAGTACTTTTTATAAAAGCCCTCGAGGGTAAACCGCAAATCCTCTTGGGGCAAGAACTCCAATCCTGCAACATAATGCGTTGAGCGTATGTATTTGGCCGATGTATTAACCGTTTGATTTAAGGAATCGCGGAAGCCGAGAACGGTATAGGTGGGAATTTTATAGTACGTTCCAACGGAAGCATTTAAATTCCATTTCGGGAGGAAATTCCAGGAAAGGGAAACGCGGGGCGATAAGGTTTTAGCGGGATTGTTTCCATCGGTGGTAAACGAATTCATGTCGGTTCGCAAGCCGGCGCTGACCAAAAACTTCTCATTGAAAAATCGTTTGGAGACTTGTCCGAATGCGCCGTATTTAAAGAAATCGATGTTCGAATTGTACTGCAAAAGCACCTGTGGAATGGTATCTCCAGATGGTAGAATTTGTTGCTTGACCAATCGGTTGTACAATTCGTTATTGAACTTCACATATTGGAGCATCACACCGTAGGAAATCTTCCATCCGTTTTTGAATTTATTGACATCGAAACGGAATTTATTTTCGATTTCCTGCGAATTGATTTTCAGGATACGTTTGCTTTCATCCCCTTCTTCTTTGTTTTCAAAACGGTCGATTTTATTATCGAACATGTTGCGACTCGCCGTGAAATTGACGAAGCCATTTTTGATCAATCGCTTTAGCCCAAATCCGACCGTGTAATTCCACTGATTAATGCTTGGAGTGGAATTGAGAATATAGGTATTGTCGGCAGTAGATTCACGCGGAACCGCCAGCGAGAATTCATCAATCGCTCCCACTCCGATGGCTGTGAGGGTGGTTTTTTCGTTGATTTTATGCGAGATTTTATATTGAAAATCCCAGTAATTGGGGCGAATGGGCAAATCGATTGCCTGGAATAAAAGCTGTAAATATGAACGTCGTCCGGAGATCAGAAAATTGGTGTTTTTATTTATCGGTCCTTCAACGGTAGCGGCGACTTCGGAAGAGCTGGTCCGGATATTTCCCGACAACCGATCCTGATTTCCTTGTCTTTGTTTAAACTGAAAAACGGAAGCCAAGGCATTGTCGAAACGGGCATCAAAAGCGGAAGAGCTGAGTTTAACATCTTCGATAAACGACACGTTGAGAATTCCAGCCGGGCCACCGGAGCTGCCTTGTGTTTGAAAATGGTTGAGGACAGGAATTTCGATTCCGTCGAGGTAATACACGTTTTCGTTTGGCGCACCGCCGCGGATGATGATATCGTTTCGAAAAGAGGCACTGGCAGAACCCGCCACACCCGGCAATACCTGAACGACTTTGGAGATATCGAAATTTCCGCCCGGATTGCTGCGAATTTCTTCGGTGGTGAGTGTTTGAACAGATAAAGGTGTCACCATATCGACGGCCGCCGCAGAACGGTTTTTATCGAACGTGATTTCAACTTCCTTCAGATCGAGCGAGGAAGACTCAAGTTCGAATGCAAGGATAGTTGCATTTCCAGACGTGACGTTGATATTAAATTTTGTGATTGGCTTGTACCCAACAATGCTGGCTTTGAGCGCGTAGCTTCCAACAGGAATGTTGCTGATTTTATAATTCCCGTCAATGTCGGTGGAAACGCCAAGGGTGGTATTCTCGATCTGAATGGTTGCACCGACAAGCGTTTCCTGAGTGTTTTTATCTTTCACAGTTCCTTGAATGGTACCTGTATTTTGGGCTGAGAGCAGAAGACTGCTGATACTAAAAAGGAACGTAAGGAAACGGTGTAGCATGCCTGGATTTAATTTCAGGGTCAAACATACAGGTTTCTAAAATGTTTTGCTCAGATAGAATTTTCGACAGGAGCAGAAATATCCTCGAGGGGAGATCGAATACCTATCTTTGATCATGCTCCATCGTATCCTTTTCAGTTGTGTCATCAGCTGCCTTTTTGGTCAACATTTGATTGCCCAACTACCCGATTTCGGTCCTGTTTTTCTCCAGAACGAAGTGGCTACGGTACACATTTCCATTGATCCTGATTCGCTGGCTGCTCTATTGGCCTCCGAAAATGCCGGCACAGAGCGTGAATTTCCAGCGAATTTCAAGTATGAAAGCAGCGTATTGACCGATTCGATGAGTGCCATTGGATTCCGGTTGCGTGGCAATACAAGTCTCAATTCGGCCAAGCAGTCGTTTAAGATTTCCTTCAATACATACAGTTCCAGTCGCTGGCAAGGATTGGAAAAACTAAACCTCAACGGCAGCGCAAACGATCCTTCGATGATCCGTGCAAAACTCTGCTGGGATATTATTCGGGATGCAGATTTACCAGGTTCCAGAACGTCGTTTGTAAAGTTGTTTATCAATGGAGAATACCGGGGATTGTATTCGAACATCGAGCACATAGATGAAAATTTTGCCGATACCTATTTTCCCGGAAGCATTTACAGTTCACAGTATAAATGCCTCTACCCTGCTCCGCTGGATTACCGAAGCAGTGGTTATAATTATGAAGAATTCGGACGACGCCCCTATGATTTGACGATTAACGATTACACGGAGAATTACACCGAATTATCGCAGTTTATTTTCCAACTCAATCAGGCTTTGTTGGCAAACCTCCCCTGCACCCTGGAGCGGATATTTGATGTCGACAGCTATTTACGTTATGCTGCACTGGATGTTTTGATGGGGAATTGGGATGGCTATGCGTATAATAAGAACAACTTTTATTTACAGAAAGATTATCATACGGGCCAGTTTCATTTTCTCCCGTACGATTTGGATAACACCTTGGGCATAGATTGGGTTGGTCAGGATTGGACGACACGCAATGTGATGAATTGGGCACCCAACTCTGAAACACGCCCCCTTTATAAACGTCTGATTCTTCAAGTCCCCGAATATTCGGCGCGTTATCAGCAGTATATCCGAGAGTTTTCACAGGACATTTTCCATCCCGATTCGATCGCAGCAAAAGCCCAGCAGTATATCAATCTGATTTCACCAGCGGTGATCAATGATCCGTATCATTCACTTGATTATGGGTTTACGTATGAGGATTTTCAAAATTCAGTAACAAC
>CALQRR010000369.1 GCA_943333015.1 Chitinophaga pinensis
AAAACGGATACTGTGACGGGTAAAGAGCGGTATAACAGCGCCTCCAGCCGAGGATGCGCCGGTCTTGGGATCGAAATTCACGCAAGCGGCGAGGTCTTTGGCCAGCAGTTTTTTCAATTCCCCTTTCACCGGTATGCTCATAGGATCATTGCTGCCACTGTGATACAGCAGGATGTTTTCGCTGAAACGGCCCGCTTTAATGGGGCGAACCGAAAAGTTGAGGTGAATGGTATCGCCCGCAGGGATGATTTTGCGACCTGCCGAAATGCTGAATTCTTTCGGCGCATCGGCACGCAGCAGCATCAAGGCTTTAAAACCAGTGTTGCGAATCACGAGGTAGGATTGCAAAAAACTGGCTTCTTTTACCTGACCAAAATCCAATTGCCGCGGTTCCGCAACAGGTGTTTGTGCGCGGAGTATACCAGTCGAAAACATCAGAAAAACGAAAAACAACGGGGATTTCATAGGCGTGTAGTACAATCAACAAACGGTTGGAAAATCTTCCTCGTATCCACCATCTAGATTGCTGTTTTTACTGTTTATTTGTCCAACACATGATCCTATGTTGAAACCCGGTGAGTTAGCTCCTGCATTTGAAATGGCCGATCAGAACGAACGCGCCATTCGTTTAAGCGATTACAAAGGAAAGAAAAATGTAGTCCTTTTCTTTTATCCCCGCGACTTCTCCCCGGTGTGTACCCTCGAAGCCTGCAGTTTTCGCGATAGGTACAGTGTCTTTCAGGCGCTCGATACCGAAGTCATTGGCGTAAGCACCGACGGCGTTGTTTCGCATGCGCATTTTGCATCCAAATACAACCTGCCTTTTTCACTCCTCACCGACGATGGCGCCTTGCGTACCTTGTTCAGCGATGTCAACGCTCCCGAATTTTTGCAGGGAAGGGTCACCTTTGTGATTGATAAAACAGGACGGATTGTAGAAGTGATCTCCAGTGTTTTTGATGCATCCCGGCATATAGAGGATGCACTCACTAAACTGCGATCAGAACAAGGGCACATCAGCAACGACTAACTCACAAGGCCAGCGAGATGCTGATTTTGAGGGTGATGTTTTTCTTCCAGTCTTTGTCGGAATACGTGCCATAGCGGTAAAATGCTCCCAAGCCATAGCCGCCGGTGCTCAGGGTGATGATGTTATTCAGGAGCAGTCCACATTCAAAATATCCCTGATTGGGAGTCTTAAAAAGAATGCCTTTTTGGTTTGCGGCAGTGGTTTTCTTCAGACTGCCTATCATGGAGTTTTGAACCAGCACGAAATTCGGTTTAAACTTCCGGATGCGAAAAAAAGAACCCATGTTATGTTGCAAGAAAAGTGTCGCAAAGCGGTCGGTGAGGAATTCGTTTAGCTCCATCGTTTCAAAACAAAACATCGATGCCGCCCGCAAATCCGCATTTCCCGAGAGATTTCCCTTGCCATTGTACAAGCGGGCATACGGCACCTGACCTTCCACCAATCCGCCCGAAAGTTGCAGCATCGTTTTTCCTATCCGCCGCCAGGCATAGGTATAATCAACCCGCACATCAACCCGTTGAAACTGACTTTTCCCTCCCGCATTCAAGTCGTTTCCCTGCGTAAACAACACCCGAAACGTAGGCGATTTCCCCCCCAGTGAAATTTTGAGTTTGCCGTTCCTATAAAACTTTTCCTTGTAACTATACGTGAGCGACACGCCCTGCTCCAACCAGCTAAAACGCGACCCCAACGGCACATCACCGAAACTGTAATAATAGTTGGGAGTGGAATGCGACTGTTTGACAAATACATCTGTTTTCAAATACTTCAACCAGCGCCATCCCAGGGTAATGGTGCCACGCTCCTCCGCATCCATTTTACGCACTAGCACTTGGCGCACCAATTCCATTTGTATAGGGCGGCGGTCGTTAATAAACGTTTGCGTTCCCGATTCCCACACATCGTTCGAGTACGAAATCCTCAATTCCAGTTCGTGACGCGGGTGGAGATACAACCGTCCTTCTCCGCCGTATTTTACCACCTTGTCTTTGAGGCCATACGCCACATAACCGCCCAGTCCAAAATGACGCGAAACCTTGTCGTTGGTTATGCCGCCCAGCCCAAGCCGCAAGCCTTCGTGGTTGTTGAAACGTATAAGGCGGTTAATTTCCAAATCGAACCAGTTGATGGGAATATATCCACGAACGAGCGCTTCAATAGTTTTCAGCTTAGGCGCCAGATTTTCAGCTTTAGAGATGCTGTCGAGCAGGTAATACGTGTGCTGTTCCCGTTCGTTAAGTTCCTCAATCCGCGCCGTGTCCCAGTAAGTTTCCGACCGATCGGAGGAGTTGCGCTGCACATCCAGCTCTACTTCATCAAACAGCTTCGGTGAAAGGATCGGGTTGATTTCCGGCTTGCTGATATACGTCCGACTTTCCCCATACATCGTGTAACCGGTCAGATTCACGTTCTGGAAAATCATATCCGTATGGAGCTGCTCCGGAAACCAGTTGCCGCTCGGCAGCCGTTTGTATTGTTGTTGGATCCGAAGTTTGATGGTATTGTCGCCCTCTGCCGGCTCAGCAATCACATTCTGAATCGCATAATCGGGCGCCGAAATGTATATCACCCCCTTCATTCCTTGTATCCGAGCGTTTTTACGGGGAGCAAAACGGATCACGTAAATGCTGTCCACTGCGTTAAAAAGAGTATCCTCCAGACTAAACGCATACACCGCTTCGCTGTTTTTACTAATCGGATTGAGCAATTGCTTGCCGTTTATTTCCACCAACGGAGCATAAAAACTAAACGGTTGAAACTGCAGTGCCAGCATGAAAACCGATGCATCCTTTAAACCCGAAACCTTGGACCCAATCACATTTTCTTTCACTTTGCCTGCACGGAATAGCCGCTCGTTCGACGATTCAATCAGAAACAAATGCTGCTTGTTAAACAAACTGTCGTACGATTTTACCTTACGCACATCCTCCTCCGCTTTGGCTTCATACGCCGTATCGGGTCGTCCCGAAAGCACCAGTTTGTTATATGTATAGCAGCGGTAAGACGACAACTGTTCCGGATCATGTTGCAAACGGCGTTTCCACGTGTTGCGAATGATGCGGTGCGCCGGGTTTTCGCCTGCCTTGACTTCAAACAC
>CALQRR010000370.1 GCA_943333015.1 Chitinophaga pinensis
CGTTTGCAGCAATTGGCACGTTTGGAGAACATCAAGAAAACCCGTGATCAAAAGGCGGTTGATGCTGCGTTGGAAGCCTTAACAGAAGCAGCTAAAAACAACAGTGGAAATTTGCTCGAATTAAGTGTTCAAGCCGCCAGAGTTCGGGCAACATTGGGCGAGATTTCCTGGGCATTGGAAAAAGTATACGGACGTTATCAAGCTACCATTCGCAGTATTTCAGGAGTATACAACAACGAAGTGAAGAATAATCCTCAACTCGAAAAAGCCCGCGTGATGGCCGATGAATTTGCCGCATTGGCAGGTCGTCGTCCACGAATTTTGGTGGCGAAAATGGGGCAAGACGGACACGACCGGGGCGCCAAAGTGATCAGCACCGGATTTGCCGATATTGGTTTTGATGTGGATATTGGCCCGTTGTTTCAAACTCCTGCAGAAGTGGCGAAACAAGCGTTGGAAAACGATGTCCATATTTTGGGCGTTTCCTCCCTCGCTGGTGGTCATAAAACCTTGATTCCTCAGGTGATAGATGAGTTGAAAAAGGCAGGTCGTCCGGATATTCTAGTGGTTGCCGGTGGTGTGATTCCGCAACAGGATTACAGTTATTTATTCGACTCCGGCGTGGCCGCGGTTTTTGGTCCAGGAACAAGCATCCCTATTGCGGCGCAGGAGGTGTTGGGATTGTTGATTGAAGGCTATAAATAAATCAGGAAACGATAGGCGATAGTACGTTTAAAAATGCTGTTTGAAGATTTGGTTTCATGATACACGTGAGTTGTGCTGTCCTCATTCAATCAAAAAAAGTGCTTGCAGTCCGGCGTAGCGCTGCTATGAAAATGCCCGGTAAATGGGAGTTCCCGGGCGGAAAAGTGGAGCTAGACGAAACCGCTGAAGCCGCTTTGATTCGTGAAATTCAGGAAGAACTGAATCTCGGTATTGCGATAGAAAAGCCATTATCACCCGTGGAGTATGATTATGGCACATTTCCAATTCGCCTGATTCCATTTTTGGTGCAAGTTGTTTCCGGTGAATTGCAGTTAACAGAACACGATGCTTTTCTTTGGTGTAACCGGGAGCAAATGCAACAACTCGATTGGGCTGAAGCCGATATTCCCATTATGCACGAAGTGATTTTCTTGGATTTAATTCCATGAATCATAAAAATTAAAACTGGCTTCATTCTTGCAAACTCGCCGCGCTTTTAAATGGATTCATGCACGTGCGAAATCTCCTCTTCTTTTTGCTTTTTGTTCCCGGATTTTTGTCTGCTCAGATAAAAAACCGCTGGTCGTATTCCATCGAAGCGGTTTCATCGGCCGATGTCTCTGAAATGGCAGTGGATACCGAAGGAAACGTTTATGTGGTGGGCGACTTTTACAGCAAATTGTCTGTCCAGGACCGCAAGGAATTTCTGAGTCCATTTGCCGACCATGCCAGCTTTTTTCTCAAACTATCTGCGGATGGAAAAACACGCTGGATCAATCCGTTGATGGGCAAGCGCTATGTTCATATGGATGCTGTAACACTGCTTTCGGATGGGAATATTTTGATCTCGGGGCGAACGGATAATGAATTAAAACTCCCCAGTGTATCCAACTCGGGAGCGCGCAAAACATTGTCACCGGGTATTTTTATGGCGGCGTATACACCCGAAGGGGATTTACTGTGGGCTAAAAGTATGGCAACGCTTTATGGCGCATTTAATAGTCTGGCCGCCGATCGTTTAGGGAATTTTTATGTTGCTGGTTTTTATCATTACGCCTCTTCTTCGCGCGAATTACAGTTGCCATCCACCAAAGGGCCTTTTGTGGAATTTCTGCTGAAGTATAGCAACACGGGCGAATTGCAGTGGGAGAAATACATGAAGCACCGTTTGGTCGATTACAATTTCACCCTCAAGCCATTGGTGCGCGTTGGGCCCGATGAACAGCCGGTGATGAGTAGTGTGTTTTGTAAAACAATGATCATTGATGATACCGATAGCTTGTTTACGAGCAAACCGGAAGACGAGCGCGATATTTATTTTATTAAGTGGAGTAAAGAAGGCAGCCCTGTTTGGAAGAAACAACTCGGCGGTTTTTCCTCGCAATGGTTGGGCGGATTTGATATTTCTGAGAATGGAGATGTTTGCGGAACCGGCGGCTATTTCCGGGAATTTGTGGTCAAGGACTCGGACATTTCTTCGAGTTCGAATGCCTTTAAACAGAAAGAGGGGCAAGGGTTTGTGATTTTCTCCTTGGATAAAGACGGGCAATTGCTCGATTTACATGGGCATGTTGAGCATTTTTACCTTGCAACACCCCATGCCAATGACTTTCAGTTGTTAGATGATGGGCGCCAACTCATTGCCGGAACATTTTGGGATACCATTCAATATGCAAAAGCAAATGGCGCGTTAATGACTGTTGGAGGATGGCCTATCAATAACAATGCATTAGCTGGCATCTTTGATGAACATGGAAATTTAGATACGTTATGGCTTCCCATTTTTGCTAAAAACGGATGGGCGTCTTCCACGCATATTGCCGTAAATAAAAAGCACGTGGTGATGAGTTTTAACACCTTCATGGATGTGTTGGTGCAGGTAAATGGCCAAAAGAAGACCATTAAAAGTACGACCAACGGACGGAATTCGCTCATCCTGTCGATGGAAATCCCGGAGAAGCGGAAAACGGAGGATGCTATTTTTGTGGAAGCTTGTTCAGAAGAAATGGTGCTCAACCCTTTGCGAAGCAAGCAATTGCCAACACGTGAACGTATTCGTGCATTTATTGCCGGAGTGGGAGATGCACAATCCGATTTAAGTGATTATGCATCCCCAGAAACAGCAGCAGCTGATACGCTGGGGGAGATTCCAAATGCAGTCGGCGTAACCCCGGAGAATCAATCTCCCAAGCAAGGACGGGATCGGACGTTGACACCGGAATGCAGCGTTTTTCCAAATCCAACACAGGGGCCGTTTACGTTAAAGGTTTCTGGTATTAATGGTGATGTTTCGATGCGGATTTTTAGCAGTACGGGTTGCTTGCTTTTTGCCCAAAATGTGCGCATCGACAGTGTGGAATATGAGCAGCAGTTCAATCTATCGGCTGTGGCTTCGGGTACGTATTTGTTCGTGGTGGAAGGA
>CALQRR010000371.1 GCA_943333015.1 Chitinophaga pinensis
CAGGCTTGAGCATCCATTTCAATGGGCAGGTGTTTAAGTCGGAACGTGGCCTTTACGATTTGCTCGAACAAAACCTCAGTGGCGAACCGCTTTATCCGATCATCCACCTGCGAGGCGAGGACATTGAGATTGCCATGACGCACGGCAACCAGTACAGCGAGGAATATTATTCCTTCGTCAACGGACAGCACACCACACAAGGCGGAACACACCAGGCCGCGCTGCGTGAAGCGGTAGTGAAGGTAATCCGTGAATTTTACAAGAAGGATTTTGATGCGAACGATGTGCGCCAATCCATCATTGTAGCCATCAGCGTGAAAGTGGTAGAACCGGTGTTCGAAAGCCAGACCAAGACCAAACTTGGTTCACAAAACATCGCACCCGATGGTCCGGCCATCCGAACGTTCGTCATTGATTTCCTCAAAAAAGAGCTCGACAACTACCTGCACAAACATGCCGATGTTGCCGAAGCCTTGTTGCATAAAATTCTACAAAGCGAAAAGGAGCGGAAAGAGCTCAGCGGCATTCGTAAGCTGGCACGTGAACGGGCTAAGAAAGTAAGTCTGCACAACAAAAAACTCCGCGATTGTCGGGTGCATTACAACAGCAATCACGCCGTGCGCCTCGATACGACGCTGTTTATTACCGAGGGAGATTCGGCATCTGGCTCCATCACCAAAAGCCGCGATGTAAATACACAAGCCGTTTTCAGCTTGAAAGGGAAGCCGCTCAACTGCTACGGACTGACCAAGAAAATCGTGTACGAAAACGAGGAATTCAACCTCTTGCAAAGTGCCCTCAACATTGAGGACGGCATGGACGATTTGCGGTATAACAACATTGTCATCGCCACCGATGCCGATGTGGATGGGATGCACATCCGCTTGCTCATGATCACGTTCTTTCTGCAGTTCTTTCCCGATCTGGTGAAAAACGGTCACCTCTATATCTTACAAACACCGCTTTTCCGCGTCCGCAATAAGAAAGACACGTATTACTGTTATTCCGAAGACGAGCGTCGCGAAGCCATTGTGAAAGTGGGCAAGAACCCGGAAATCACCCGTTTCAAGGGATTGGGTGAGATTTCTCCGGACGAATTCAAGCACTTCATCGGCAAGGACATCCGCCTCGAGCCGGTCATCTTCAAACGCGAGGAAAACCTCCCCCAACTGCTCGAATTCTACATGGGCAAGAACACGCCCGACCGCCAGCTTTTCATCATCGATAACCTCAAGGTGGAGAAGGATCTCGTGGAAGAAGAAAAACCCACCGTTATTGCTGTGTTAGAAGATTAACACCCTCAACGGTCCGGCTGGGACGCTCTTCCTTAAATGATATATTTTATGAAAATCCCTGGACTTCAATCCGGGGATTTTCATTTTTACCGCCCGCTCATTTCACCTCCTTTTTCAAAAATCAACTGTAAAATGCCGTTTATTTTTAAGCGCCTTTTGGGATATTGATGGGATTTGGGTCACATCCGTGAAAATTGTTCTCGCACAGACATTTTTCTTACAAACCATCTACATGAATAATACAAATGGTTTTTGAGGAAAAGCCAGTGTTGTAGTATGGTTGGAGTAGGGGGGATGTGAAACAAAGGGCGTTCACCTTACATCTGTAATACCCGAGCATTCTGAGTTGTTCGCATAGGCAACCGGTATTTGAGATTTGTCGTTGAGAAATACAAATACAGATCCTTATGGAAAACCTCAACGTTTTTCTTTCATTTAACCGCCTGCTTAAGACCACCCTCCTCGGTGCCGGTCTTATACTGATGAGCTCTTCGTTACAGGCACAGACACCGCAAACATTTAAAGTTGCCTCGCCTGCAGAAGCCAAGCCGCTGCTGAAGGATTCGGTCGACAATTTCCTATCGTTTTCTCCCGTGTATGTGGAAGGAAAGACTTACCTGCGCTGGCTGGTGGAGAACGATGCGAAAGACGGTGTATTCATTGTCGAGCGATCGGCTGATGGAAATAAGTTCGAAGCATTGGGTTTTAAAGACCGTGTGGGAACCGACAAAAGCGTCAACCTGTTTTATTCGTGGGTGGATGATGCGCCTCCAGTGGGAGCTGCACATTACCGCATTATGCAGGTAGGTGTTGATCACACGTTTAACTACTCCGATGTAGTGCGTGTAAAAACGGGTGCCGCAGCCTCAACAGGCGGGAATGCCAGCAACAAGCTGGAAGAAGGTAAATAATCCATCTAAATTCCAACCGGCATGAAACAACGTTTACGTACGAGTAATCGTCTGAGTAACCGCCTGCGTAATCGTTTGCGTACAAGCGCGTATGTTCTCACACTGGGTGGACTCTTGGGGGGGATTTTCTTCCTGTACGAGTTCATCGGAAATGTTACTTCAAGCCGAGCACAAAAGCAGGAAGAACTGCTTCATCCGAAGTCGGGTGTGCTGGAAGGATTTGCCGGCCGCAAAAAAATCACCATTCATCCGGAGAAACTTCCGCAAGGACAAACGCTCCAACATTTTCCCGTATTGGTTAGTCTGCGGTTGGATGAATTAAAACTCAATTCCGAAGGGGGAATGGTTTCCGGGCGTGATGGGGAAGACCTCGTTTTTACGTCCATCGATGGTACCAGCATTCTTCCTTTTCAGATAGAACGTTTCGAACCCATGAGCGGAAAACTGCTTGCTTGGGTGCGTTGCGAAGAACTCTCTGCCGACAACAACGAATTTTACCTCTATTATGGAAAGACTGACGCCACGGCACAGTCTTCCAAAAACACATTCGCCGCACCGTTTCGTGCTGTGTGGCACTTTAATCGCGGATTTCAAACCGATGGCCCACATGCCATGGCTGGTGAATACCGCAGTGTAAAAGACGAAGAAGGACGGTTTGCTGCCGCGAAGGATTTTCTCGCATACGACCAGGGGCAGGCCGCTTTTGAACCCAATGAAGAACTTAATTTTTCAGGAGATATTACCGTATCGGCCTGGGTAAAGAACAACGGAAGTGTGCACGATCAAACCATCGTGACCAATCTGGATCGGAACGGTGGTTTCAGCCTGTGGCTCGATAAAGACAACCGTCCCGTGTTCGAAATTGCCAATGCCAATGGCAAAACTGCATCTCTCAACAAGACCTCAGGTGGAACACCGCTC
>CALQRR010000372.1 GCA_943333015.1 Chitinophaga pinensis
AATGGTACTAAGTGTTCCTTTTAAAAGCTCTTTCGAATACATAGGACAAATATACATTGTTCTTCTATGCATTAACATTCTCGATTAAGATTTTAGTATAAATACTGAGTGAAAAACAGTTATCGTTCTAATAATCTGATAATTAAATTTAACGCAGATCTTAAAAAGTAGTGTAAAACACATGGCTCGTTTCAAAACAGTTGATCGATTAACTGGTATTTTTGAAACGATGTCGAATCTCTTAACCAAATCAGATTTCAAAGTAGCCCGATCCTGTTCTGCCAAATTGTGGTATCGGAAAAATGGGTTTCCATCGGTCAACGACCGAAACCGCTATCTCGCTTTATTGGCTGATGCCGGCATGATTGTGCAGTCGATGGCTCGATTGTATTATCCGGAAGCCGTATTTCCTCCTGACAGAAATCAGGCAGTTGCCTGGACGCTGGAACAATTAAAAAAGGAGCATGTTTCCTTGTTTGAAGCTCCGTTTGAAACAGCAACGCGTCATATTCGTACTGATATTCTAGTGAAACAATCTGATCAGCTTGAGATAATAGAGGTGAAGTCACGGGGAGTTGATGTAGAAGAAATCCTTGAATCACCTTATAAACGTCGCCGGACGATGAGCAAACTCCGGGATTTGATTGAAGATCTTGCGTTTCAAAAACTCGTGATCGCCACCTGCTTTCCAACATTGAACATCCGGTGTTCGCTGTTTCTGCCCGATAAAAACCGTCTGAATCCCATAGATGGTTTGGCAGATCAGTTCGCGATGCAACAAATCACCGATGCTCATGGCTATACTTTTTTAGATGCTGTTTTTACAGGAAACAGGAAGGAGATTCTCGCATCCGAAATAATTGTAAAGATTGATGTCAGTGAAGAAGTCGACCAGCTCCTAGAGGAAATGAATGCGGAAGCGATGAAATTGGAAATCCAGCTTCAATCCGCTGATCGCCCACAACCGCCCTTGGGCTGCTTTTGTCGCGATTGCGAATTCACGGTTAAAAACGAAAATTTTCCTCACAGCGGTTTTGAACTTTGTTGGAAATCAGGAGCACACTCCCACCCGCACATTCTGGATTTGAGTCAATTGGGAAATGTCAATACAGAAGGTCGAGTAGATGCGCTCATCCGTGCTGGAAAATCCTCGCTGAATGATATTCCCGAGGCATGGCTGCGCGATAAATGGGGAAATCGGCCCTGGCTGCAACGTTCACATGCAACACCTGTTATGTTCGAAGGATTCCACAGAGCAATAGCCGATGTGCAATGGACCTTGCATTTCATCGATTTTGAAACAGCACAGCCCGCCCTTCCGAATTTTGCAGGCATGAAGCCTTACCAGAAACTACTGTTTCAATGGAGCTGCCATCGCCTCGATTCAGCAGCGGCGCAACCCATGCATACCTCCTGGTTACATACTGACGATAAAAAACCGAATCAGCAATTTCTGATTTCCTTGAGAGCCGCGCTGGGTGATGAGGGAAGTATTCTTACTTGGAGTGCTTATGAACAAGGCGTTTTGCGTGCATTGATGCAGGAACAGGAAACGACAACAGAACAAAAGCAATGGATTCAGCAGGCGCTGTTACGAATTCGGGATATGAATCAATGGGCCATGAAGTTCTATTTCCATCCCGAAACGGGCGGTCGGACATCTATCAAAGTGACCTTACCGGCTGTACTTTCCTCTTCCCGATCGCCTAAAACAACACAGTGGCTGCAGGAACTGCATGTTCTTGCTTTCGATGAATACAAAAACATCATCAATCCCTACGAGCAGCTGCCGAAACTGGATTTACCCGGTTTAGACGGTGGTGTGCACGATGGCACTGGCGCGATGATCGCCTATCACTATTTACATCATGGCCCGGATGCGACTAACGACACCATACGAGCGCTCTATTGCAATGCATTGTTGCAGTATTGTCAGCTCGATACGTTGGCCATGCTCATCATTTGGGAGGAATGGCTGTTGATGGACGAAACGGACGTTCACCAACTGAATTAAATCAAGCGTCTGCTCCGGCAGTAGGATTGGGTTTGGTAGAACGAAAGCGGTCCTTCAGTTTCAGGAATGGCGTTTCGAAAAAACGATAACTGAGTTTGGATAAGGCAATTGTTCCAAAAAAACAGAGCACGATTTGGAACAGGAACACATATGGACTATCAACAGCAGGTTGAATTCCGAGTGTTTTAAACAGGTAAAAAATGAGCCAGATCATGACTAAATGCCACACATAAAGACCATAGGATAATTTACCCCAGGAAGCGAGCAGTTTGAGTTTCCCAAATTTGTAAAAGGACTCTTGTGAATATTCCTGTTCACCAATGATGAAAGCAAAGATGACAGAGAAAATCATTGGTTCAATAGCCTGAACCCAGTCCATAATTGGATAAAACTGTAAGCTGTAAGTGGTATCGCGGATGATGATTAGAACGATTGCAAAAATGTAGGGCAATACGATTGATTTACGCGGTAACGTCCGGAAATACTCACGAACCCGGTCGGAATAAAAAAGTCCATATGCCAGAAGCGCCCCCATGGTTATGTCGGATAGGATACTTAGCGTATGAAAACGTGTCACGAGCACAGCATGATTCCGAAGTTCGTTAAAGCGGGTAACCACCTCCGCGGGATGCGGCACATTGGGATCGCCTAAACTGTATGTTTTGAACAAGTAAACAATCTCATGCCACTGCATAAAACGAAAGGCGGCTGTACCTATCAGAACTGCAAACAGTGAATAAATGAGCAGTTTACGAGGAACAAGAGCGATGAGTAATGGCCAAAATATATAGAATTGTTCTTCTACAGAAATGGACCAAAGTACCGCCAACACCGGACTTGGATAACCGTTCATGGTGATATCGAAGTTGACCAAAAAACTCAGGTAATATCCAATGCGGTCGTATGGAACAAGTGAATAAACCGGCGGAAATGGATTGGATTCCGGATGGAGGCTCAACAAGCCCGGTAATACAATGAAACCAACAAACACCAGCATGAAATAAAGCGGCCAGATGCGTAAAAATCGTCGGGCATAAAAACCTCCGATGTTGATTTTACCGGTGTCTTCACGTTCCTGAAGAAGCAAATTGGTGATAAGGAATCCACTG
>CALQRR010000373.1 GCA_943333015.1 Chitinophaga pinensis
ACCGGAGCCATCGAGCAAGAAAAATTGAATGCGATCGAGCGATGGAAAAATATACTGCAACCGGCTCCGACAACTTTCCATCGTTCCAATGACCAGTTCCGGAAATGCCGCGGAGACTCCGGCATATTGGGTTTCCGGGATTCCATCGGCAATCACCACAAAACGGATCTCTTTGCCGTATTTCTGCTGCAGTCCTTGAATTTGTCGAAGCACAAGCTGCGAATTGGGCGAAAAGTCGGGGAGTAAGGCCACATACACCGGTTTGCCCTGCATCGCATCTAAGCGCATCGCTGCTTTCTGCTTCAATGAAGTAAAATCGAACTCCGGGAATTTCCGTCCTTTGATCCGAGGCTCCCAAAACATAAGTATTTTGTTGATCTCCTGCCCTATTGCATCCGGATTTTCAGATTCATGCCGCAACGGAAGCAACGTCTTGTAAGCATCTTCCAACCGGTAATTGCGCATCTGCTCCACGTCATATATACCTTTTAGCATCGCCCAGGAAGCAAAAATCGTATCCGGCAACGTTGTATCCGAAAAGTAAAGCAACCGAAGTGAATCGGGCTGGTGGTGTACTATAGCCGACGAATACCGAGGTCCATTTTTACCATTCAAACGGGTAAGCATATCGCCATCCAGCAAAGCGGAAAAAGCCCGCTGCCATGCTGGATTTTCAGGCTCAGGCTGAAAGCCAAAAAAACTGCGTTTTACCAATTCATTCCTGTTCAGGATACCAGAGGAAAGATCCAAATCCGCACAGATAAAATGTGTCCATGAACGCAGATACACATCACTGTCATGCTGCGCAGCCTGACGGATTGAATCGGAAAGGGCAACCAACTTCCGCTTATCAGCAAGTATTCGACGGCTACGGGTAAACTGTTCCAGCCGTTGATCAATCAGCGCATTGAGTGCCGCAATCTTAGCATTCCGATTATACGGATCGTTGCGCAACGTAAAATGAGAACCGGTTGCATCCCAGCCAAGTGTTATAGTATCGTTGGCAGACAGATAGACTTCATGTGTCACTTTTCGGTCATCCGACAAAACGTTCACATACGCTGCCGTTAATCGAGTTGGCAAGCGGTAAAATGCCGATTGATCTTTCTCCAGATGAATGGATGTTTCAAAAGATACAGCCTGAAATCCGGAACTGTGCTGAATATAAATATGGTCACCAGGATATCCACTTAAAGAAAGGTGCAGACAGGCCGTCTGTTGTGCCGACAGTAACTGACATCCGAAACCCACAAGCAGCAGTAGCCACTTACTTTTCAAAGCGGATTTCTTTCGGGACAAATGGCTGTGCATTTCCTCCATTACGTATGATATCTCGGATGATGGTGGAACTGATGGCAGAATGCTCGGGGAGCGCAAGAATGAAAACGGTTTCTACCTCAGGTTCCATGGCTTTGTTGACCTGTGCAATTCCGCGCTCAAAGCCAAAATCGGCCGATGTGCGCAATCCACGAAGTATGTAACGCGCGTGCTGGCGTTTACAGTATTCAACCGTTAATCCTTCGTAGCTGTCCACCTTCACTTCGGGCACATCCTGAAACACATCACGAATCCAGTTCAGGCGTTGCTCGAGGCTAAAGAGATTTGCTTTGGTTGAATTGATTCCAACAGCTACAATGACCTCGTCAAACAAACCAAGTGAACGGCGCACGATACTTTCGTGACCGATGGTAAACGGATCGAATGATCCCGGGAAGACTGCGATGCGTTTCATACAATCCGAAGGACAGGCGTTTGCTGAAAAAAGGAGAAATGGACTTTTCCGTAATGACGTGTTTCGTAATATCCAGGAATGTCGGTAAGCACAACTGTAACGGGGTGTTCAATAATGTACCAACCGTTTTCTTCGAGCAGTTGCAGTTCGAGAATCTCCCGTGTTAATCGTTCATGATCGGGATACTCGTAGGGTGGATCTGCAAAAATGAGCCGAAATTTTCGGTTCACCCGTTTGATCGCCACCCGGGCATCGGCTTGAAAAATCTCCACAATATTAGGCCCCAATTGTTCGGTCATGCGTTTCATGAACTTCACACATCCGGGATCTTTATCCACAGCGATCACACGACCAATGCCCCGTGAAATCAGTTCGTATGTAATGTTTCCGGTACCGGCAAACAAGTCAAAAGCAGCCGCGCCTTCCAGATCCATTCGGGTGGACAGCCAGTTAAAGAGCCCTTCCTTGGCCATGTCGGTGGTTGGACGAACCGGCAGTGATTCCGGGGCGTTGATGATCTTACCACGCCATCTTCCGCTAATAATCCTCATCGCTGTTATGGAGTAAATTGAAGTAAAAATGAGCAGGCAGCGCATCGGTTTCACCTTCTGGATCGGGCACTGAACTTGCGGAACGACGCGGCACAAATGCAACATCGCGAATGTATTTATAGCAGGAAGCAAAAATGGCTGAACCTTCTTCCACTTCGCCCAATAAGCGCAACGGCACCAATTCGCGGTTCAATGAAAGCCTGTCGAATGTGAGCAAAATGAAATACAGAAAATCTTCCGGACTTTGAAAATTGAAACTGTTAAAGAGGAGCAATTTCCCATCCGCAATCACCACAATATCTTCCCTAAAATCCTGCACATGAACAAATACCACAGTTTGTCCGAGAGCATCCGGAAGCAACCCTGCCGCAAGAACAGCTGCATAATGCCGGATACGTGCGTGGGGGAATTGAGCTTCAAGAACCTGTTTCCAACTGGCGGGCCAGGCATAAATGAAATACAGATCCTGCGCTTCAAACCGTCCCCAGCCAATCTCTTCGTCCTTTTTAACCGGATGACTCAAGGCCAGCAAATTGCCCGCCTGATCGGCATCGAATAATGCTCCGGGCACAAGGGTATAGGCCGGTGTGACGAGAATTACCTCCACGGATTGAAATTCTAACCGTGTAAGTGCATGCGTTTGAAGTATCCGCGCCAGGGCTTCCTGTGGCCTGAGTTGCGCATATCCTTTACGAATCGGGTAGCGTTCGATGAGTGGAAATGTGTCGGCCAACGAATCGTAAACCGCCAGACATAGCTCATGTTCAGACACCTGCAACCGCAATCGGCAATGGCGCGTGCGTTCCTGACTGAAGGCCGGAT
>CALQRR010000374.1 GCA_943333015.1 Chitinophaga pinensis
AGCATTTATGGCGGACCGTTGATCCCACGTATTGGTTTTATTTACGGTTTGTATTAAATCGAACGAGGCATACGTTAAAACAAAAAAGGCAACCTGCGAGGGTTGCCTTTTTTGATACATATATATGTATGTGTTATATCAAAGTCCAAGTTTGTTTGATATCGAAGTAGGGATTGACTTCTTGTTAACCATGATGCATGTTGTTTTATACCGAAGATAAGATGCCGAACAATAAAAGTATCCTCCACAATCGTTGTTATCTGTCCCCCAAGAGTTTTTAACGATGTAGTATTTGGTGCCATTTTGGTCCTTCGCCATTCCAACTATATGCATTCCATGATCATCCTGTGTGCTGAGATCATCAAAACCTTTCTGACGGAGCTCCTGAGTAATTGATTTCTGAGCAACTGGTTTTTTAAACGCAGCATCTTTTTGTTCTTTGGTCACTTCTGACCAGTCTTCATCTGGAACAATTGCCAAACCATTGCGGTAGGAAAAACCAGCTTCACTCACATCCGAAGCCCAAGCAACTGTATACCCTGTATTCAATGCATTGTCAACAATCTGCTCCATTTCATCTAGTTGAACATTGTAAACCATGTTCCACGCCCAGTTATCAGGCACTTCTAAAACAAAGGGTTTGTAAAAAGGATGATGTGTGAAAGAACTGATCTCAATATAATCATCTGCTTTAATGCCGAGCGAGGCAGCATAATCCTTTGGATTAATGATTTTACCGTCAACAAGCGTTTTTTCTGGAAGTTCACCTAAGTATGCATCAAGTACACCATTCATGGCTTTCACCCAACCTGGATTCATTTTACCTTCCTTGAGTTTCAACATGGTGTTGAGCATTCCAGTCATGACCTCCTCCATTTCACTATGCTGATGCCCTTTTTGACCATATGCAAAACCTGTGTAAGAGGCATCGGGCATCACACCATATTCTCGAATCACATTAATGACATCATGAAAAGCACCTCCCTGACTGAAATTGGTCTTACCCATCATGCGAACATACTTATCCGCTTTCATTTCATAAGCTTTACGCGCGATGTACATTTCTGAAAGGTTCACCTTTCCCTTTCCCATACGTTCTACTTCAGATTCGAGAAAAGAAAGAGATGAAAAACTCCAGCACGTTCCAGTATTACCTTGATTCTTAACTTCTGTGTTTCCTATTTCCTTTACAATTGTGAACTGGTATTCGGAATCCTTTTTGTTTGTTCGTGTTTGGGCGAAAGTAGATCCTGCTAAAAGAGATGCAGCCAGCGTGAAACTTAAAATGGTCTTTTTCATGTATGAGTTTTGGAAATAGATCCTGATGGTTTTTACAAATGAAGACAAAGCTGTGCGAATAACCACACAACAAAATAGAAAAATCACTTATTATTAAACGATGTCATTGTTAAAGCTAGTCCTGCAGTTGCAAAACTCCGGATCAGTTCAGTGCATTTTTCAAGGCGTTCAGGTAAAACACCTTTTTCATCATCACTCCAACCCGATAACACATAGTTTACTTGATGACCTTTATTGAATTCGCTTCCGATTCCAAAACGTAATCGAGCATAATCCGTTCGGTTTGTTACTAGCTGAATATTCTTGAGTCCATTGTGACCACCATCAGATCCTTTTCCACGAAGACGAATCGTGCCAAATGGTAAAGCCAGATCATCTGTGATGACTAGCAGATTTTCAAAAGGGATTTTCTCTTGCTGTAACCAATACTGAACGGCCTTGCCGCTCAGATTCATAAATGTATTAGGCTTTAACAGGAGAAGTGTTCTTCCTTTGTATTTATATGTGCACATCCAACCATGCCGAACCTGTTCGAAAGTTAGATTTTCCTGCGCTGCCAATTGGTCAAGTACACTAAATCCGATGTTATGGCGTGTGTTCTGATATTCTGAGCCCGGATTTCCCAATCCGGTAATGAGGTATTTCATTGCGCCAAGATACGCGGAACAAAAGAAATCTGGAATCAATACATATATATGTATACTTCACCAAACTGTAAATTCAGAACATTTGAAAAACCACATTCCGTTTATATGCGGATCCCAAAGCTCATAAACCAAGATCTACCCATTCCAGGTAATATTCCTGGTCCAGGATACCCCCCAGCTCTACGGGTAAAATAACGTTCATCTGTTAGATTATTGATTCCCCCGCGAACTGTGTAATGTTTCATAAATCGAAAACTGAACGACAAATCAGATACCATATAGGAAGGGATTTTCCCATTGGTTGCTGAAGCATTTGAATTTTCTGTATTGAGGGCGTCTGCATAAGCTGCACCAACAGAACTGAGCTGATAGCTAATTGAAAATTGCTTGATCGCATAATTGACCCCAAACCGATGAATGAAGCGAGGTGCATTTTCAACTTGACGATCAACCAACGTTTTTAGAGGATCATTGAGTTTAGAAACATCATCCCAACGAGAATAACGGGCATCAATAAAGGATAATGTTCCATACATCGTAAGGGTTCCAATTTTATCTAACGCTCTGAAAAATCGGAAAGGGCTTGTCTCGGCAAAGAGTTCTACTCCGGTACTGTATGATGTTCCAATATTTGTTCGGAATTGATTTCCATTAAGAAGAATATTTCCAATACGATTGTCGTAATGGAGATAAAACACACTTACGTCAAATTGAAGCACTTCGCCGATGGTCCCCCGATAACCTGCATCTGCATTGAAACCAGTTGCATCTTTTAGATTTTGATCAATACTATCTGTCGTTGCTGAAGGAGTTAATTCGGAAAACGTTACCGGACGGAAATTTTGGCTAAAATTCGCATACACAGATGATTTCTTTCCAGGCAGGTATTCGAGACCAATTCCTGACAAGATCTGAGATCGTTTCCGTTGCGTAGGGTCAATCCATCCTGATGGTTCAGGTTTAACATATCCCTGTGAATTCGAGGTGATTTGTTCGAAACGAATTCCTGGGGTTAGCGTTAACCGGGATGAGATTCGGAAAATGTTTTCAATAAATGCGGCTTGATTATGGGTCTGGAAGAAAAGTGACCGTCCCCACGTTCCTTGAGAGAGGTTCAAATCCAAGTCGCTCCCAACCGAACCAGCTCCAAGAGCC
>CALQRR010000375.1 GCA_943333015.1 Chitinophaga pinensis
CCAAAGGAAATGTTCCGCTTAAACCAGCAGGGTCAACTGTAGCTCCTGCAAAACCGGGCATTGGAGGAATGGGTGCTATGATAGGTTTTATGGCTGCAAATGCACTCATCGATAAAACACTTCAGAATAATAAAAAAACATATGTACTCAATAAGAAAAGTGAAGTTAAACTAACCACTTACAAGGTAAATTTGAGTAAAGCGACAACCGTAAAAGTTCCATTTTCAACCTCTGGAAATCTTTCATTTTTTTATAACAACAATAAAAATGACGATCGCTATTTCAACATGGTCAATATGCAGGATGCTGCATTTCAACAGCGCGAAATAGCCTTTCAACTCGATAATGAATTTGCAGACACGTATACCGAGTTGCTTAATTTTGTGACAATCCGATTTAAGAAAACCTATTCAAACGGACAAGCCGATGTGATTAGTCAGCTGATGTTTAGCAAGGCGGATATTGCCAATGGAGAGAACATCAAATCGATCATTTACCCACGCTTGGGAGAAACGGGCAAGGGCATTCAAGAATATCAGTACCAAATAATTTGGAGCATGAAGGGGAAGAATGTAACGATTCGTATTCCTGAAAATGAAACCGAATGGCTTAACTCCTCAGATCCGGTCATTTCCATCGCACCACCTTTTATTCGGGAAGAAATTAACATTGATGCGGAACGCGATCGTTTTTCTAACGCAGGGTTTAATTCGGTCAACATCCGTTTTGCTACCGTTTTAGGTGGTAAACCGACGCATGTTAAAAAACTGGTTCTCAAAGCAAACGATCCAGAATGGAGTTCAACCATATCCATTTATCATGATGTAAACCAGCCCGTTGTTTATGAAACAACCTGGTATTCGAACACAGGAGAATTAAAGCAACCGATTCAAGCGATTGATGCGAATTACCTCTTTTTGACACCCCCGCAACAGGAAAATACCGAAAGCCCTATACAAAATACCCCAACCCAAGAATGAAAAACACGCTGAAAATATCGATACACAGGATGGGAATAAAACATGTACTTCTTGCACTTTCGCTTTTGATGGGTAGTAGTCAATCGTTTGCGGTGGTCAAATACGATGGCCATACATTCTTGATTGATGGCATTTTACTACTACAAGATGCGGATGATACACTGGCCTATTATTATGCACCGAAATTTCCAACGTTGGCAATGAAGCCTGATAGTTCTGTGGAATTTCTCTTTATGAAATATTCGGGTGCCGATGAGCAATCGAGCGGTGGTCTTTTTCATGCATTGATTGAGTTTACAGCCTCCGACGAATTGATTGCATCGGTATTGAAAAAATTGCGGAAGAAAATCCCCAAAGCCCGAATCAAAGGGCGACTTCCATTTTTGCCATCCAACGGAACAACCGGTGATTTCAGTGGCCCTACGTTCGAAATCATCTCATCTGTTTTATCAAATGGAGGAGATGGCGGTTTTACCCGTTCATTGGTTGCCTCTGGCAATGCTCCCATGACACCCGGTTCAAAAGCTGCCGTTGCAGCGATGCTCGACTCCAGAGGTGCTACTCTACTGTGGAAATCACTTAGTTCAGGACCTACTTCCGATTTATCCATTGGCGTAAAAGCATACTACGAAGCCATGCTCCCGGCATACAATGCTGTTATTACAGTAGATATGCAGAAAGTATATTCTGAATTTAATGAACAGACAAAAAGCAAACGTTTTTTTTCACAGAAAGACATCAATAACAAGATTGACAGCTTTGCAAAAAACGGAGGTATCACTATCGATATAGTAGATCGTTCTCAAGCACTCGATATTGACAATAGCCAGATGGCGAGTTTGGTGGATATGATTACCGACAAGGTCACTGACCTGATGTTTGGTGCGGCGGAAGGATTTATTGTCCCTGATCCTGAACCCGTAGCAGAAGAATCTAGCGCACCTGCTATGGATCCCATGATGATGATGATGATGGGCTCAATGCCGCCAACTGCACAGGCAGGAGTTATTGGGTTAATGGCTGTAAATACAGTGCTGGATAAAGTACTTGATAATAACAAAGATATTTATGCGCTGAAAAATAAAAAAGAAGTTAATCTGACTAAATACAAGGTCAACTTGAGTAAAAAAGCCACCATCAAAGTGCCTTTTTTCACCGCAGGCAACCTTTCACTTTTTTATAGTAACAACAAAGAAAGTGATCAGTATTTTAAAATCGTCAACATGGACGATGCTGATTTTCAGCGGAAAGAGGTTGCATTTCAAGTAGATGCCGACTTTGTAGATTCCTTTGATGACTTGTTGAATTTTGTCACGATCAAATTCAAAAAGACTTATTCCAATGGTCAGGAAGATGTGACCGAGCAGTTACTCTTTAACAAAAGAGATCTGGATAATGGCGTGAACATCAAATCGGTGATGTACCCGCGACTTGGATTAACCGGTAAAGATTGGCAAGAATACCAGTACCAAATTGTGTGGAGTTTAAAAGGGAAAGATGCATCGATCCGCATTCCTGCCAATGAAACGGAATGGTTAAAATCGAGTGATCCTGTTATTTCGCTTACCCCTCCATTTGAACGTGTTCAAATTTCAGTAGATGCAGAACGCGATCGGTTTGTGAATGAAGGATTCGCATCGGCACAAGTTCGCTTTGCATCCATAGTAGCAGGAAAGCCCACACAGGTAAAACGATTAATCCTCCGGGCCAATGATCCAGAATGGGCATCATCGGTAGCTGTTTACAAAGATGTTGACAAGCCCCTTGTGTATGAAACATCCTGGTATTCGGGTAGCGGAGAGATCAAACAAGATTTGAAAATGATGGAGTCTGATTATTTGTTCATCATACCTCCGCATCAGGAAAAAGCCCCGGATCAATTTAGGAAAGACAATCCTATTCGTCCCAAAGCAGTTGAGCCGGTTCAAGAGGAGCCTCAGCAAGAGCAAGGAACAGAGCAGCAACAAGAAGGAGGAACGGAACAGCAACAAGAAGAAGGAACAGAACAGCAACAAGAAGGAGGAACAGAGCAGCAACAAGAAGAAGGAACAGAGCAGCAACAAGAAGAAGGAACAGAGCAGCAACAAGAAGAAGGAACAGAGCCGCAACAAGAAGAAGGA
>CALQRR010000376.1 GCA_943333015.1 Chitinophaga pinensis
CCATTTCCACTCAATTCGGTAATGAGAACATTATGTGTTTGAAGAACAGGTGCCTGTATGACAACAGAAACCGGTTGAGACCATGTATTCCCAAGTGAATCACTAAATGAAAGCAGGAAATGAACTATGGCTTGATCAGTGGCATCGTTGGAAACAGAAAAAGAAAAACAACCCTCAGAAACGGCGGATAACCCAACGCCTACAGAGCCAAACTGACAATTTGCGGAAGTGATCGTAATGAATGTATCGGAAGTAGTTATGGTTCCGGAAACAAGACCAGCAGCGGAACCGCCGACATTTTCAATAGTGGCAGTGAATTGCAATTGCTCACCTGAACCAGCCAGTTGATCTCCATTACCCGAAAGTTCCTGCAGCTGATGATTGCTTAGTAGCAGAAAAGCATTCTCGGGTGTATTGATGATGACCTGTCCCTGGTATGGAATTCGGTTAAAAGCGGTAACAGTAACCAGCAAAGGATCCATTAAAACGAGCGGATTGAAACTGATCCAAGCCTGTCCACCCTGAATGAGCGCAGTGCCGAGTAACATACCATTCTGAGAAATTGCTACACGGGCTTCTTCCACATCTGCCTGAACCATAAATCCGTTGGATCCTAAAGCTGTTGTTGGGGCATGATTCACACTCATTGCAAGAGGAACAGCAGTCCGAACCATCATGGAAGGATCGCCGAAAATGTGCCAGGTGGAGGTCATTTCATCGCCAGCAGATCCATACTCATCATTCATCTTAAGGCAACCATTCAAACTGAGACCACCAAAGGTGCGTGTATTGGTTGTTTGCACCAGCCCGGTTAACAAATCTACCATTTCGTCCTGTGCCGACATAGGAGGATCCCAACTTTGGTTGATGGAGGACATAAATGCTGCAACAGCACCCGTTGGCTGACCATTCCGAGTTGCTCGCATCCAGGTTTCCCCGAAGCAGGTGCCATTGTCAAATTCTCCGTTTACACATCCTACAGACCAGATAAACGGAAGCATGCCATCATTTTGAAGCTGGTTAATTTCTACATTAGAAAACCCGCTTGTTCCAAAACTTACGGCCGATCCATGACCCGTGTAAATAATTAAGCCGATTCCTTGATTCAGAATGTCAACTACATTCGATGCATTCGGATTGCCGGGAGGATCCAATTCTCCCTGATCGCCGTCAAATTGTTCGTAGGCAAAATCGTAGGTGTATGCGCTGAGTTTATTCCGCATCACCCGTTCATGTTCCCAATCGAGTTCATTGTCGTCACCCGGCCCCTGATTGGACGCCATGGACAGGAAATGACTGAGGTGATTCAGTGGCATGGCTGCCTTTTCGTATTGAATCACTTTGTTTACCTGTGTGTATACTTGCTCAATGGTTTCTGCGGAGAAACGGCCGATCATCACTTCCGGATATGCATCATCACCGAGCACAAACCCGTATGAAGGATCCGACTTTCCACCGGCAACGGTAGGTGATGGAATCTGGTTGATGTCACCAACAAGCAACACATAACTGAGCCCTGAACTGAGATAGCGCGAACGAACAGCGTTGTTAATTCCAACAATGTTTCCGCCCGCTTCGGCAAGGGTGAGCACTTCGACAAACATGCCTGACTGTCGTTTCCATAAAATGAAGGAATCCAAAGCAGGTTGAAAAGCAGGATCGGTGATGATGAGCATGCGCTGTTGCTCGTCGATGGCAGTATATCGCTCGCTGCTGTAATTGAGAAAATGCTTGGCATACACATCCTGACGGCTGTTATGAAGCTGCGTCTCGTTTGTGCGGATGAATGGATTTTGAGGTGCGATTCCAGAAACAGGTCTCAAGAGGACTTCGATGTGATCGGTGATGCGAAGCGTTTGAGAGAGTGCGTTGTATTGAAATGGGAAGAAGACAACGGTTTGTCCTCGGAAATCGGCAAGAATATGGGGCTTTCGTAACTCCGCTATAGATTCAGGAAACCAATCATTTTGCTGATACACTGTTCCTCGCAAGCGTGAAATCGTGGCAGGATCTATATCCCGGGTAATATTACCCTTAGAAGGAGCAATAATCCTGTTGGGAACAGTTGTTTCATGGGAGGAAATAACCTCAACCTGAAAGGAAGTCAAATCAGGAATAATAACAGATCCAGAGAATTTAGGCAGATCGGGGGCGCCTGCTTTGAGAATCGCTGTACCTCCTTTTGCTAACACGATGAGTTCAGGTCCGCGGGGAGTTTGAACCGTTTTATACGTGAAATCCCCGAGCTGAAAACGCAGGTGAATCGGAGCAGATATACCATCTCCCCCTAACCAAGTAATACCGGAATCTTGAGCCGACAGGGTAATTGGAATCAGCAAAAGGACTGGTAACAAGAGAAACAGGAAACGTTTGATCATACAAAAAGATGTACAGCAAGTTAAGAAATACATCGAATCAAAAAAAGCCGGAATAACCGGCTTTTTAAAATCTGAAACTCCATTAATCGCGTCTGTTTCCTAAAAATGAGACGTAATACAACAGAGTAGCAATGGAGCCGATTGCAGCCACGACGTATGTCATAGCGGCCCAAGAAAGGGCATCTTTAGCATTATCGTGTTCTTTGCCAACGGTCAGGTTTGTACTATCCAGCCATGCAAGAGCTCGACGGGATGCATCAATCTCAACCGGCAAGGTAATTAGACTGAAGAGGGTGGTGAGGGCAAAAAGGACGATTCCGATAAGGAGCAAATATGGAAACGCATTGAGCAGCAATACCCCGGCGAGTAAAATCCACTGAACAATAGACGATGAAAATTGCACTGCTGGAACAAGCGCAGAACGCATCGTTAGCCAAGCATAACTTTTAGCGTGCTGCACCGCGTGCCCACATTCATGGGAAGCAACTGCTGCTGCGGCAATATTTCGACCGTTAAACACTTCAGGACTCAGGTTTACCGTGCGGTCCACTGGGTTATAATGGTCGGAGAGAAAACCTTCCACAGAAGTAACTTTTACATCTGTAATGCCATTGTCGCGAAGCATTTTCTCGGCAACTTCTCTTCCACTCAATCCGGAACTGAGGGGTTCTTCGGAGTATAATTTGAATTTACTTTTCAGACGGTAACTCACGAACCAG
>CALQRR010000377.1 GCA_943333015.1 Chitinophaga pinensis
GCACAAGGCATGGATATTCAGCCTTATTGGGAAATTGAAGATCAACTTGAAGCCGAAACGCTGAAAGATGAACAGCAGGCAAAGGAAAAGCTCAAGCACTTGATTAACAGCTCTGTTCGCTACCGCATGATCAGCGATGTTCCCTTCGGGACATTTCTAAGTGGTGGAATTGACTCGAGCTTGGTCACTGCGGTGGCTCAGAGTAATTCGGATAAACCAGTCAATACGTTTTCTATTGGCTTTTTAGAGAGCAAGCATAACGAGGCCGAATATGCCCGTCAGGTAGCGCATCATTTAGGAACGCATCATCATGAATTTACTGTTTCAGAGCAGGATGCACTTGAAATGGTCAATCAAATGGTGGATGCGTACGACGAACCCTTTGCCGATTCATCCGGTATTCCAACCATGTTGGTTTCTCGGCTGGCGCGACAGCATGTTACCATGACGCTTTCGGGTGATGGAGGCGATGAATTGTTTCTAGGATACGGTTCATACCGCTGGGCAAAACGCATGGCCAATCCGCTGGTTAGGATGATGCGCGCCCCTATTCATAGCGTATTATCGTCCATGAACGACAACCGGTATCGCAGGGCTGCTTATCATTTCCAGAAATCGGAACATCCACTGCGGCATATTTTTTCTCAGGAGTTGTATTATTTTACCGATACAGAAATTTCTCGCTTGATGATTCATGCTTCCAATACCAGTGTTGTGTTGGAAAAGTTGGATGGACTCAAACGTACATTACGTCCAGAAGAGGAGCAGGCATTTTTCGATATGCGGTATTATCTCAAGGACGATTTGCTCACCAAAGTGGATCGCGCAACGATGCAATTCTCCTTGGAAGCACGTGTTCCGTTGCTCGATTACCGTATTGTTGAATTTGCACTCAATCTCGATTCATCGCTCAAGGACAAAAACGGAACTGCCAAATACCTCCTCAAGGAAGTGTTGTACGATTATGTTCCGAAGGCCATGTTCGACCGGCCTAAATGGGGATTTAGTATTCCTTTGGATCGCTGGTTATCGCGCGAACTGAATTACCTGATCGAACAATACACCAGTAAAGAGATGTGTGAGCGGTATGGTCTGATAAATTATACTGTGCTGGATGTATACCGCAAAGGATTCAAAGCAGGGCGTACCTATTTTTATAATCGTTTGTGGCAGATTATCGTGTTGCACAAACACCTCGAGCACACCGGAATCAGTTGAACAGCGGAATGTGCTTGTCCTTATAAAAGCCTTGCATGTAGCTGAGGTAACCCGAACGCCATACTTTGGTGGCATCTTCGTTGAGGTAATCCAGCACCGGCCGGCGGTCTGTGAGGATAATGGCATCTTGAACATCGATGCTGTCAGCTGCAATAAACCGATCACGAATATAATCCGGAACACGGTCTTCAAAGGCATCCATTGAATTGGAAAACATGTAAATCATGTTGCTTTTTTCCTCTGTCGAATCGGTGGTATAGAGTTCGGTAAACATGCCCATGGCACGAATCGTTTTGTAAAGCGATCGGTTTCCTTTTCCAATTTCATTGCGGTAATACCCATTGGAATTGATCAGAACCAAACCGCCCGGCTTCAATAAATCGCGTGTTTTACTGATGCTTTCGGCCGTAAATACATGCGCCGGAGTTTCTTCCCCCCGAAAAAGATCGAAAATAATCAGGTCATAGTGTTTGGTTGCTCGGTTGATATAGTGACGGGCATCATCCTGCACCACATTTACTTCTTCTCCTAAACCAAAAAAAGTACGGGCAACTTCTATGATTCGTTCATCCAGTTCAACGGCATCCACATTCATTCCGTGAGAGAGTGCATCCTGCGCCAAGACACCACCTCCCAATCCAAGCAGGAGTAAATCAGATCCATGAGGAAACATCGACAATACATCACCTGTCACATTAAAATACGCGTGATCATTGTACTTTTTATTTTTGATGTTGTAGGATGTTTGAATGATCCGGTTTACAAAAAGCGTTCGTTCGTATTGCAGTGTGTCATTATGCATGACGGGAATATCAGCAACCAGAACCTGTCCAAGTATGCCTTCTTTTTGGTACAAGACATCAATCACTTCGTTGCGGATTTGTTTCTGCCAACTTTGATAGCCAAATGTGAAAATCAGCACAAGGACAAACACACCTGGTTTTTTCCATCCGTTTTTAAAGAGTAAAAAAGCGGGAATGGCGCCTAATAAAAAACCGGTAGCGATGCTAGGCATGATCAATCCAAACCTCGGAATGATGATAAATCCAAAAAGGAACGTAAACACAATGCCTCCTGTGGTTGAAATGGCATAAACCAATCCAGCACGCTTTCCACTTGTTTCCGCCGAAATGTCCAGATTAGCAACTACCAAGGGAGAAACCATTCCCATACCAATAACCGGAGGCAGAATGATGATTAGCCCGGCTGTAACGACAGCATCAGTAAACGAAAGCAGGTGTGCAAAATTCAAAATCCACTGTGCAGTGAAGGGCATTAACATCACCAGAACTCCGCAATAGAGTAATGTCAGCAGCAGGATTTTATCTCTTCGTTCGTGATGCGAAATACTGCCACCGAGAAAATATCCAATGGTAAGTCCACCAAGTGTAATCGCAAGAACGGTAGCCCATACAAATAAGGATGATCCGAAATACGGCGCTAGCATGCGGGCGCTCATCAACTCAGTAGCCATCAGACTTCCTCCTTCGAGAAAGGAAAGGCCCAGTATTAAGCGATTATGAAGTGATAGTTGCATTGGTCGAAGATAATCCAAGTTGTTGATGCTGCTCGCGTTCCTGTTCTTCTTCCAAACGTTGTTTTCTTCTGGCTCGGAGCTCAAGTACTTTGGTTTCATCCAAAATCATGAGGAGGCACATGAAAAAGGGAATACTCGGAATTTTGTATCGTACCAACGCACCAAAATTAGCGGTTGAAAGACCTACTGAGAAAGAAAAGAAAATGACAAATACGAACGAGAAAATTAGCAACGGTTCTGAAAATATTTTTCGGAACACCCGAATAGGTCCCAGTCTGAAAAACACCCTAAAAGTTAATAAAATCAAAAATGTATTTTCAATAGCGGATATCAGCATGACC
>CALQRR010000378.1 GCA_943333015.1 Chitinophaga pinensis
CATCAAGCGTTTCCGTCAGAAAGAACTAGCGGGTTGGCCACGTTCAGATGCCAATGCCATTCTGATCATTGAAATCCTTCTGATGGGTGCTTTTCTAACGATGAATGCCGCCGATCAGGTACTTCAATCGCGCGGGACAGAACATTACATTCAAGCTGGTTCCTTTCCGGTAAGTTCCTTGCTCACCGGATTTTTCAACACGTGGTCCGATGGTGGGCTCGTGGCGTATGAACGCATAGCTTGGTGGTTTCACATCCTCGGCATTTTGGCTTTTCTCAACTACCTGCCCTATTCCAAGCATTTTCACATCGTGCTGGCATTTCCCAATGTCTGGTATTCGAATCTCGAAAACAAAGGACGTTTTACCAACATGGCGGCAGTGACCAACGAGGTAAAACTGATGATGGATCCGAATGCTGTTCCGGTAGAACTAGACGGCCCGGTGAAGTTTGGCGCAAAAGACGTTCAGGATCTTACCTGGAAGAGTTTGCTCGATGCTTATACCTGTACCGAGTGCGGGCGTTGCACCTCAGAATGCCCGGCAAATCAAACAGGTAAGCTGTTGAGTCCACGTGCCATCATGATGAAAACGCGCGACCGATTGGAAGAAGTGGGCAAGAACATCGATGCTAACAAAGGTGAATGGAAGGAAGATGGCAAAAGTTTGCTGCACGATTACATTAGCCCTGAAGAACTTTGGGCGTGTACAACCTGCAACGCCTGCGTGGAAGCCTGCCCGGTGAATATCGATCCTTTGAGCATCATCATTGATCTTCGTCGCCAATTGGTGATGGAAGAGAGTGCGCCACCAGCTGCCCTCAGTGCGATGTTTACCAATGTGGAGAACAATGGTGCGCCTTGGCAGTTTTCACCTGCAGACAGGTTGAACTGGAAGGATGAATAATCAATTAAGAATGTGCAATTAACAATGATCAATAAAGAATGATGAATCACAGATGTGTGATTATAAGGTATATTTAGGTTAGATAATCCTTAGTTAACTTAGCATCATTCATTATGAAAGAAAATTTAATTCAGCAAAAAACATACGCCTTTGCTTTGCAGATCATTTTTACTACAAGACAAATGCAGAAGAATAAAGAATATGTTCTATCAAGACAACTTTTGAAATCGGGCACTTCCATCGGAGCTAATGTGGAAGAAGCTATTGGAGGTCAGTCAGGAAAAGATTTCCTGAATAAAATAAACATCGCATACAAAGAGGCTAGAGAGACTAAATTCTGGCTTCGTTTAATGAAAGATTCACAAACAATTGACCATAAACTCTCAGATGAATTGCTAAATAATATTGAAGAGATACTGCGTATTATTGGAGCTATTCTAAGAACTACAAAAAGCAAACTAACAAATTGAATTATTCAAGAGTATTAAGCATTGCCCTACTTAACGAATGATTTCAGAAGAATGAACAAATTATTGGCAACAAAAAGTCAAAACCAGCACGACACCCTTTTAATTGATAATTGATAATTGATAATTTCCAATTGAACTATGGAGTTGAATGTAAAAACCATGGCACAGTACCTCGCCAATGAGGAGGTTCCTGAAATACTTTTTTGGGTAGGATGTGCGGGTAGTTTTGATGACCGTGCGAAGAAGGTGACCAAGGCAGTAGCGAAGTTGCTGCAGGCGGCTGATGTCAAATTTGCGGTTCTTGGAGCGGAAGAAAGTTGTACGGGTGATCCTGCAAAACGCGCGGGCAATGAGTTTCTGTTTCAGATGCAAGCCATGCAAAATATTGCGGTGCTCAATGGGTATGAGGTTAAAAAAATTGTGACGGCTTGTCCGCATTGTTTTAACACACTCAAGAATGAATATCCCGAATTGGGTGGTCATTATGATGTGGTGCATCACAGTCAGTTGATCGAAAGTTTGTTGAAAGACGGTCGGTTGAAAGTGGAAGGCGGCTCGTTTAAAGGAAAAAAAATAACCTTTCATGACCCCTGTTACCTCGGCCGCGCCAATGGCGAATACGAAGCACCACGGGAAGTGCTGAGCAAGCTCGATGCAGAATTAGTGGAGATGAAACGCTGCAAAACCAAGGGCTTGTGTTGTGGTGCAGGAGGTGCGCAGATGTTTAAGGAGGCGGAAGCTGGAGATAAAGAGGTGAACATTGAACGTTCGGAAGAAGCACTGGCTTTGCAACCCAATATTATTGCCGTAGGCTGTCCGTTTTGCAATACAATGATGACCGACGGCGTTAAACATGCAGAAAAAGAAGCCAGCGTGAGTGTGCTCGATATCGCTGAACTCATTGCTGCTGCTGCTGATTTATAATCCTATGGAAAAGACTTTCGAACACATCCAAGACACCGATCGAATTTGGGTTTATCAGGCAAACCGCATGCTTTCGGAAGATGAAACACAATTGATCCAGATTTCCGGAGAGGAATTTGTTTCCGGCTGGGCTGCACATGGCAAACCACTTCGGGCGCAGGTAATTGTATTTAAAAATCTGTTCGTCATTGTGATGGTAGATGAAGCCCAGGCCAAAGCCAGCGGTTGTTCTATTGATAAATCGGTGAACTGGATTTCTGCATTGGGGCGTGATCTGCACATCGATTTTCTGGATCGGATGCAGATTGGTTGGCAGGATGAATCGGGGGCGGTTCAGTTGACGCCAATGGCTGAATTCGAATTGCTGGCAGCAAAAGGTCAAATCGAACCCGATACCCTGGTTTTTAACAACCTCGTTTTTAGTGGCAAGGAGTTAAAAAACAGCTGGCTGGTTCCTGCAAATGAAAGCTGGCATAACCGGTTCTTCACGCAAACAGCCTGATTTTTTTATACAAGAATGATAAGAGAGGCAGTTCATCGTTGCATGATCTGAAAAATCTCAGTTAGCCTATATAAGGTTAACTCGAGCCGACTTACGTCAGATTTTGACGCTAAAGTCTTGGCTTTCGAAGTCACATTGCCATACTCGTAAGAATAACGACACGGCGAATGAAGAGTACCTTTCATTCTGTTTGTTTCGCATTAGACTCCTCCTTTCACTTCGCTTAGCATACTAAGTGAATCTGTGAACTGGCGCGTTGTTCCCATTTATTTATACGAATCGCAAAACCGACTGCA
>CALQRR010000379.1 GCA_943333015.1 Chitinophaga pinensis
AATAACGTCGAATCGGCGGTCCTTCATGTCGATAACGCACCGCACAAAAAATACCAGCCAATGCTCCTGCTAAATGAGACTCCCACGAAATGCGCTGAAACAACGGCAATACGCCCCAAATCATCCCTCCATAGAGGAAAACAATGAGCAAGGAAATGGACATCAGTCGGGTATCGTTGCGTAAAACACCACTTAAGGCTAGGAATGCAGCAAGCCCGTATACGATTCCACTGGCGCCAATGTGATAACTGTCGCGTGCAAAAAGCCAAACGGCAATACCCGTTATCAACCAGATGTATCCCAACACCCGAAAACCAATACCACGGTAAAAATACAAGGTGGCCATCAGCAACAGAAACAATGGAATGCTATTAGAAATAAGGTGGTTCCAGTCGCCATGTAAGAACGGCTCCGTCAAAATTCCCGGAAGTCCAGAAACCGTTCGCGGTCGAAGTGCTAGAAAATGAAGATCCAAATCGAAAATCCATTCATACACTTTAACAACCCAAAGCAGAAATACAAGCGATCCGGCAAATATGGCACTGAACATGACTTTCCGTCGCTCTTGCTCTAATCCGGTTAGTGCAGTAGTCGTTGGAGTGGTTTCCGTTGATAGGGCAGATAAAACCTTCTCATGAGAAGATTGTTCAGGTACATGCATACCTTCGCCAACCGAATTGCATGCCATTTAATAAACACGCTCTCAACCTGAACCTTTGGCCACTTTCATGTTCATCCGATTTATCATTCTGTTCACAGTTTTACTGTTGATAGATTACTACTTTTTTCAGGCAATACGAACAATTTCAATCGGCTGGCCAGAAGCAAAACGCATCTGGACCTATCGCATCTATTGGGGATTCAGCGCTTTTAGTCTTCTCTTCGGAATCTTCGCGCTGATCACCTATCAAAATCCCTGGTTTTCAAAATACATCTATCTCTACACGTTCTGCGTCATTTTCGTGGTGGTGATCAGTAAACTATTCGGTAGTATTTTTCTTCTGGCAGACGATCTGCAGCGCCTGTTTCGTTCGTTGGTCGGTTTCTTTAACCTCGGAATAGCCGGTGGCGGAGCACCGCAAGGAGGCATTAGCAGAGCGAAGTTTTTAAGCTATACCGCACTGGCTGTTTCTGCCATACCTTTTACTTCGATGATTTATGGAATGGTGAAAACAGCATTCGATTTTACCATCCGCCGAAAAACCATTCCCATCTCCAACCTTCCCAAAAGCTTTGAGGGTCTCCGAATCGCTCAGATTTCAGACATCCACAGCGGCTCATTTGCCAGCGATGAACCGTTCCGTCTCGCGGTGGAGATGATCATGAATGAAAAACCGGATGTCATCTTTTTTACTGGCGATTTGGTTAACGACCGCTCCGTAGAAGCCGATCGTCACATCGAAACCTGGAAAAAACTAAGCGCACCGTTGGGAGTGTTCTCCATTCTCGGCAATCACGATTATGGCGATTATGTTGAATGGGAAACACGAGAAGCGAAAGATGCCAACCTGCAACGACTCAAAGACATTCATAAAGAGATGGGCTGGGATCTGCTCAACAACGAACACCGGATTCTCGAACGCAATGGCGAATCCATCGGGCTTTTAGGGGTGGAAAACTGGGGCGAAGCATTGCGTTTCCCCCGAAAAGGCGATCTGGTAAAAGCCAAAGCAGGCATGCCCGAGGTTCCTGTAAAAATCCTCTTGTCGCACGATCCTTCTCATTGGCATGCACAGGTGCTGAAAGACCATACCGATATCAACTTGACGCTTTCCGGTCACACACATGGTTTCCAGTTCGGAATCGAAATTCCAGGGTTCAAATGGAGCCCGTCGCAATATGTTTATAAGCAGTGGGCAGGTTTGTATTCCAACAAGGACCAGCACATTTATGTAAACCGCGGATTGGGATTTCTGGGTTATCTCGGCCGGGTAGGCATCAAACCTGAAATCACCATTCTGGAGCTGACTTCAGCCTAAAAATCAAGAGTGAATCCCCCTTTTGACCGGACGCTGGCACACAGGCTTTGATCAACTCAAACCGCGCAGTATCGCTCAGAAAAAGTTTTGCAGGCAGTTTCATATCACTACCTGCAAAATGATGATCCCACACGATCATTGAACCGGCGCGGGTATATGCGAGTTCGATGCTGTTGAGATACCGAAATTTTGTGTCGTCAAAATAATCAGCGCCGGTCACAAATGCCGGCAAGGGCGCTGCCGAAACAAGCGTTGGATAGGTATACTGATCCAAATCTCGCAAACACTCCTGCATCTGCAATAAGGATGGATGTGGCGCCAGATCTGACTTCTTGATCGAATAGGTCATTCCTGCAAACGGATACATCAGCGCCAACAGGAGAATGAGATTCGGAATTACGAGCCGTAATTTCCCCTGCAACCGCGACTGAATTTCCACCACCGCATACACCATCAACAAAACGGTATAAGGGTAAATTCCAAAAATTACACGGAGCAAGCCATACGATCCAAACCGACCGCTTGCCCAAGCATAGGAATGAAAGAAAAGAAATCCTGCCACGCAGAGAAATGCCAAAACCAGCGTCCCGGATAAGTGATCCTTCCGAAAAAAAACAGCGCGGACACGCTTAAAAAGCACCAGCAAAACGCCCAGTGCCACTAAAAAAGTCAATACCGGACCAGTCAGCTTCACAAAACTCACCAGAAAATGATCCCACCCGCCCGATCCGTAAATAAAGCGCGGCTGCTCGTATGGATTCTTTGTGAAGTACCACCAGAAATCATGGTGTTTTGAAAAATATCCAATCACCGCATACACCACAAATGCACTAAAAAACAAAGGAATCTCCTTCCAGCGTTTTTCATACACAAACCAGCAGATCCAAACAATCAGAATAATTTGCCCTTCCGAACGTGAAAACAAACTCAGGGAAATCATCACCGCCGAAAGCCAGTGCAGCTTTCGTACTTCCGCCCAAAGTGCCACGCTAAGTAATAAACCAAATAAAGGTTCTGTAAGTCCGCTGGCTGTAATCAACAACAGTTGCGGGGCAGCCACAAAAAGAATCGCCGTCATTCCGCGGCTTCCCTTA
>CALQRR010000380.1 GCA_943333015.1 Chitinophaga pinensis
GCTGTGGATGTGGTAGATGTTGTTACACCAACGCTTTACCATCATTATTACGCTAGCAAAGCCCTGCGTGCCAGCAAGCATGTGTTTATCGAAAAGCCCATTGCCGCCTCGGTGGAAGAAGGACGCGAACTCGAACAACTGGCAGTAGAAGCAGGTAAAAAAGTGCAGATCGGACATGTCGAACGTTTCAATCCGGCCTATACCGCTGCCATTCCGTTTTGCCACAATCCGATGTTCATCGAAACACACCGTCTGGCGCAATTCAACCCACGTGGTACCGATGTTTCCGTCGTGCTCGATTTGATGATTCACGACATCGACATTGTGCTGCACAGCGTCAATTCAACCGTCAAGAAAATCAGTGCTTCCGGCGTTTCCGTGGTGAGTGAAACACCCGATATCGCCAATGCGCGCATCGAATTCGATAACGGCTGTGTGGCCAATCTTACTGCCAGCCGTTTATCCATGAAGAACATGCGTAAAACACGTTTTTTTCAGCGCGATGCCTATATCAGCGTCGATTTTCTGGAGAAAGAAGTGGAAGTCATCCGCATGAGTACCGTTGAAGGCGAACCCGATCCTTTGTCATTGACCATCGAACTGGGCGAAGGGAAAGGTGTGAAACAGATTTTTCTCGAACATCCCGAAATTTTACCGACCAATGCAATAAAAGCGGAGTTAGAAAGTTTTGCTGATACAATCACCCACAATAAAATTCCCATTGTTACGGCAACGCATGGACTACAAGCACTGGATGTGGCTTACCGTATCATCGAAAAAATGAATTTGACTCCGAATCTCTTTGCCTGAAGCATGAAGCACGGCTATCTAGCACTTTCAGGGCTCTGTTTCGCACTTTTCTCCGGATGTAACATCATCAATCCGGAAGAAAAAGAAGCGGCGTATATCGCAGTCAACACCATCACGCTCGCTACAGATGCCGACCTTCAGGGAAGCAATTCCAATAAAATTCAGGATGCCTGGATTTATGTAGATGACAATCTGGTGGGTGCTTTTAGTTTGCCTTGTAAAATCCCGGTACTCAACTCCGGCGTACATAAAGTTTCCATTGGTGCCGGCATTCAAGTCAACGGCTCTTCCACCCTGCGCACACCGTATGTGTTTTACAAGTTCTACGAGCAAAGCAATGTGCTGCTCGAACCTGGATTGATAACAGCATTCAATCCTCAGGTCAATTATTTCGATTCCTTGACGTTTGCCTTCAAAGCCAATTTTGATGATTTGTCGGGCAATAAACTCACCGCCACGCCTTACAGCGATACTACTACCGACATCACCACCGATCCATCCAAGGTGTTTGAAGGCTCCGGATCTTTTCGCATCTCCTTGAGACGTGATACCGGAATCGTCGATTTTCAGATGATCGAAGCCGTTGGACTTCCGAAGAGCGGTAACGTTATTTTCCTTGAAATGGATTACAAAACCAATCAGGATCTGATTGTAGGATTGCGGGCGAACATTCTCGGCGGCAGCACCAGTGAAAAGAACATTCTCACCCTTCGGCCAACCACGACATGGAAAAAAGTGTACGTGAATTTGACCAGTGCTGTGAGCTCACAAACCTACGCATTGAACTACAAAGTGTTCTTCGCTTCTTACAAGCCAACAGGATCTGAACCATTAGAAATTCTGTTGGATAATCTAAAAATCGTTTATTAGCCCGGTGATTTCTACAAAACGCGATAAAAAACAAGGCCGTATTCAGGTTGCTGCAGATTATTTCTCTGCCGTAATTGCCTGGACGCTTTATTATGCGTTCCGGAAAATCTACCTCGAGCCCATCCTGTTTGGTCATTCGGTACGGTTAGAATTCAACACCACCTTTTACCTCGGATTGGCTATCATTCCGGTGTTTTGGTTAATCCTGCACCACATCTCAGGGGCGTATTTCGATGTATACCGAAAATCCCGACTCGGCATTCTTGGTACCACCGTGTGGGTGACCTTGCTCGGCTCAATCGTACTATTCTTCGCCGTATCGCTCGACGATTTTGTGCTTTCCTATCGGTATTATTACATTTCCTTTTCAGCACTTTTCCTGTTGCAGTTTATCATCACTGCCATTCAGCGCATGCTCATTGCGACCCGTAGTGCCAGACGCATTCAAAGTGGAAAAGTTTTTTTCAACACCTTGCTCATCGGATCCGGCAAAAAAGCCCTTGAGATCTTCCGGAAAATCGAGGAACAACCTGTCCGCAGTGGCAACCATTTCCTAGGATATGTGCCCGTAAACGGAACCGAAGAGCCGAACCTCGACAAAGCCCTTCCGCGCATCGGCCATTTCAATCAAATGGTGCAACTCATCAAAGACCTCGATGTAGAAGAAGTCATTGTTGCACCCGAAAATTCGGAACATTCCTACCTCGGTAAATTCCTCACCGAACTCGAAGTCACCACTGTTGTCATCAAAGTCATTCCCGACATCACCGATATTCTTCTCGGCTCTGTGCGCATGTCGGCCATCTTTGGAGCGCCCGTTATTGAACTCCGTCGGCAACTCATGCCACGCTGGCAAAAATCACTCAAGCGCCTGTTCGACATTACCGTATCGCTTTTTGTCCTCATCTGTCTCTTCCCGGCGTATCTTATCACAGCCATCATTGTAAAAAGCACCTCCAAAGGTCCTATCTTATACAGTCACACACGCATCGGCTTTAACGGCAAACCGTTCCAGATTTATAAGTTCCGCTCCATGTTTTGCGACGCTGAATCACGCGGACCACAACTCAGCAGTAAAAACGATTCCCGCATCACCCCCTTTGGCAGGTTTATGCGCAAGACGCGGCTCGACGAAATTCCTCAGTTTTACAATGTCCTCATCGGTACCATGTCCATTGTCGGACCACGTCCTGAGCGACAGTATTACATCGATCAAATTGTGCAGGTTGCGCCACATTACCGCTTGTTGCACAAAGTACGGCCAGGCATTACCGGTTGGGGACAAGTCAAATTTGGGTACGCCGAAAACGTAGACGAAATGGTGGAACGTCTCAAATACGACATTCTTTACATCGAAAACATGACACTTGCGCTCGATCTCAAGATCATGA
>CALQRR010000381.1 GCA_943333015.1 Chitinophaga pinensis
CCCTGAAGCAAATATTTGACTCCAGTGAGGAGCTTGTTTTTTGCCTCTCACTCACAGGAAATCTGATATACGCCAATCATTCATTCCTAAAGGAAGCCGGATTTTCGGAAGATGAATTTCAGAATCAGCCTGTGCTGAGTGTATTGAAAAGTGAAGAAGCCAGCACGATTGCAGATGCATTCCAATCAGCCAGACAAGGAATCCCTCAGCAGTTTAGTGCCACCATTCAACGGAAAGATACCTTACCCCGCTGGTTTCGATTTGCAGTTACCCCTTTGAAATCGGCTGGAGAAGTTACGGCTGTCAATTTTATCGGTTTGGAGGCCACGCATGAAATACTACAACTCCGACACAAGAAAATTGTAGATCAGATTCTTGAATTGTTTGTCCATAAACATGGTCTGAATAGGAATCTCGAACAGATGCTCAGCCTTATTTGTCAACGGTTTGGTTGGGAATGTGGCGAATGTTGGTTGCCGGATCAGCATTTTCAGAAAAACAAGCTCTTTGCTTGGCATTATCCTGACAGCCCTGCTTTTAATGATTTTCTAGCAATATCATCCACCTTAGAGCTGACGAATCAAACCTCCGATGCGCTCCGAACACACAAAGGACATGCGCTGTCGAATCAGTTTACCAATCTGTTTATTGATGCCAATTTCCCCCGTAAATCCTGGGCGGAGAAGGCTGGTTTAATCAGTGGTTTTTCCATTCCTGTCATTTCAGAAGGTCAGACAGTAGCAATACTTACATTTTTCTCCTCGCGCATAGATCCTGCGAAGGAAGTGGAGATGATTCATTTTATCCGGATGTTGGCTGGACACATCGGAATTCTCATTAAGAGTAGCCGGTTGTCCTATGAATTCAACCAGGTATTTGAATTGGTGCCTGATTTTCTTTGTGTACTCGATGTATCCGGGCGCTTTTATCGTGCGAACCGGCAGTTGAGAGAAGCGATCGGGAAAACGGCAGAAGCGTTGACTTCCTACTCGTTTTTCGATTTTGTGGATGAGAGCTATATGGAATCAGCCCTGGAGTTTTTTCAGCGACTGAAATCGGAGTTGCTCACTCGGTTTGAAGTGGTTTTTATTTCCGGACAGAATCGATTATTGCTGGAGTGGTCACTTTCCTATAATCCACAAGAAGGGGTGATTTATGGTGCCGCCAAAGATGTTACCCTGCGGATGAAGTATGATGAAGAACTACGGTTGAACAACGAACGTTTTCAACGTATTTCTCAGGCGACCAATGATGTGATTTACGAATGGGATATTCAAACCAATCATATTGAATGGGGCGGAAATTTCAAACAGCTTTTTGGATACGAGGATGAATCGGAGTATGCAACGTATGACGGCTGGCGGTCTTTTCTGCATCCGGCAGATATCGATCGGGTTCATAACAATCTAACGGCCACCATGTATCAGCGTTCAGCTTTGTGGGTGGATGAATACCGTTACCGCTGTGCCGACGGATCGTATAAGTTTATTCTTGACCGCGGAACATTTATCCGCAATGAGCGTGGCGAACCCCTCAAAATGATTGGTGCCATGCAGAATATCACTGCATTAAAGGAGAGCGAGGAAACGTTGATTCGGCTGAATGATGCTTTGCAAATGCGTGCCCGTCAGCTTCAGGGATTCAACAAAGAGCTGGAGCAGTTTGCATACATCGTTTCGCATGATTTGCAGGAGCCATTGCGCATGATTTCGAGCTTCATGCAATTGTTGCTCAACAGCAACGACATAGAGAAAAATGAAAAGTCGGAGCAGTATATCAATTTTGCCATCGACGGGGCACTTCGCATGAAGCGACTCATTCAGGATTTACTCACCTATTCGCGTATCGGAACGACTGAAGAAGATTTCAGTGATGTGGACACGACAGAGATTTTTAAAGAAACATTGTTGGTTTACCAGCAGGTAATTCGGGATAAAAATGCCGAGGTTAACGTTGGAAAGTTGCCACACATTCTCTGTATCAGTTCGTTGATCGGTCAGGTGTTCGACAATCTGCTTTCCAATGCATTAAAGTACTGTGACAGAAGTCATCCTATTATTGAAGTCTCGGCAGAAGTGACGGAAACGCACCATGTTTTTTGTTTTAAAGACAATGGAATTGGGATTGATCCCCGGCACTTTGATACCATTTATCTGCCCTTTAAACGGCTACATAACCGAAACGAATATTCAGGAACCGGTATTGGCTTAGCAGTCTGTAAAAAGATTGCTGATAAGCACAACGGGCAAATATGGGTAGAGAGTAAACCAGGTTTGGGAAGTTCGTTTTACGTCAGCATTGCTCGTTAAATCATTCCACAATCATCCGCAAACGCTCTTCGCGTAAAGGCTTCGAAATAAAATCCTTCACCAGTGCATACTTATGAGCGCGTTGCTGATCACGTGGATCTATGGAAGATGTGAGCATGTATACATTAACGGCAACTTTTAACTTTTGAAGTTCTTCCAAAAATTCCCATCCGTTCATCCGTGGCATATTGATATCGAGGAAAATAGCATCCGGTTTTTCGTGGGTAGACTGCAATTCTTCCAGCGCTTCTTCCGCATCTAAAAATGTTCTACAACCGGTTCCCGGGAAGTGTTTTCCAATTAAACGTTCACTGAGCATGTTGTTGATATCATCATCATCAACGAACCAGATCTTTTTCAAAGAAGTTTGCTGCGGCTTGAGTGATTGTTGATTTGAAAATGAGATGGCCTCATTCATTTCTTTAATCACATCGTCAATTTGCTGCGCGGATGTTTTGATTTTGCGCAGAATAGTCTCGTCTTCTTTTGTGCGTTGTGTTGCCTCATCAAGCATATTGGAAAGTCCGATAATATTGGCAACCGGCAATCGCAGATTGTGTGAAGTGATGTACGCAAATTTTTCAAGCCGTTGCAAGTATTCATTGAGCTTTGCTTCGTCCGCTTTTTGTTTCGATATATCCAGCAGCAACCCTATTATGCGTGTTGGTTTCCCATTTTCATCGTGTTCAAATGTTTTGCCCTTGTCTAAAATCCATTTGTAGTGTCCCGATTGGGTCATCATTCGGATTTCCTTCCGGAA
>CALQRR010000382.1 GCA_943333015.1 Chitinophaga pinensis
CACCGTCAGGTTAAATGCTTCAACAGATTCAACGGCTTGTGGTGTCGTTTTATTGGTCTCGAACTTATCGTAGTTCTTGAACGCGTATTCATCGCTGAAAAGCGAAAATGTTTCATTCCCAACAATCGTATCCGTGAGCACCGTGTCATACACCGATTCCCAAAAAACATTATCGTTTGTATCGAGATTGAAACTCACCAGCTGGTCAAGTTTTTTGCAGGAAAATGCCGTAACAGCAATGAGGATTGTGAAGATGTATGGTAAACTCCGCATGATCTAAAAACATTTGAAATTCAAAAATAGCGGAATTTCCTGATTAATCCTCAGCGGGATTCAATCTCCCGTTTGTTTTGAGATGCGAAATGCTCGTACAACGCCACATTAAGCAGCAACAACAGCAGACAATACGCCAAATCTTCCACCGGTATATTGGCAATTCCTTCGATAAAAATACGTACACCGGTATTCTCGGTATTGTTGTATAAAACAACCGGTTTGGATGTAAGCACTCCGTTGACTATCAGAAACGGAATCAGACTAAACAAATAGCCCATAAAAAAACGGCCGAGGTAGTTGACGGGTTTAATATATGTGAGATAGATGAGTAACAGCGCTGGCATTGCACACGTGTAAACGGTATACCAGCGGTCATAAAAAACGATAGATACAGAGGACAGTAGGAGAATGAAGAGTGTTGCGATGATTTTTTGAAACGGCCCGAGAATGTCTTTACGGATGAAATAATTTACCACGAAATAGACAAAAAAACAACAATAAGGAACAATAAAAAAGAAGAGCCATTCTTCCAGCGGCAGGCTGCCAATGTTGATTCCCAGAGTGTATTGCTTACTGAAACTCCAAACGCCAATACGAGTGAAAAACTCGTCCCAGATGAGAAAAAATCCGGCAGTGACCAAAATCGCCGGAAACATGAATCTCCATTTTTTCCACAGGCTAATCCTCTGCTCAAAACTCTGAGCAAGTGGATAGGCCAGACTAGCCAGCATCAGTGCGAGATAGAGATATTTATCGGGCAGCACGAGTTTGTTCTTTGAAGAATTTGGCAGCCACAATCAGCATTCCAAACGATTCGGAATCTTCTTTACCCAGGGTTTTGTGGTGGACTTTGTGTGCTTTGCGAATGGCGCGTAGATACCAATTATCGCTCCGTTTAAACCATTTCAACCGCTGATGAATAAACACCTCATGCACCATGAAATACGCAAATCCGTACACGGCTATTCCAATCCCGATATACAACCGGAAATCATTGCCATTCATCATCCCGAACATGATACACAACCAACTCGGAATAGCAAAAATGAGAAAAAAGGCATCGTTGCGCTCAAAGACATGGTTATGCGGCTCATGATGATCCCGGTGCAACATCCACAGAAAGCCGTGCATCACATACTTGTGCGTGAACCATGCCATGAATTCCATGAAGAAAAAAGTGGCAACGACAATGCCGGTATTGATTAGCCAGCTCATAATTTCAAATAAATTGCAGTGTCAGAAAAAAGAAGGTCATCGCAATGAATAACCACGGAGCGACTGGATTGTTCCCGGAAGTTGTGCGGTGACCGATCCATTGCAATGGCAAAGATACCAAGAACCAACCGAGGTAATTGGTCCACGGAATGACTCCGGCATGCCAATACCAAAATCCTAAACGAATAGCCACTGGTTCGATGAGGTAATCGAGCGCTGTCATGATGGCTGCACCCAAAATAACTTTGAGCACAAGGGGCATTTTTTTTAACCGGCCGCTTAGATCGGTTGCCATGTATGCAAGGATAAACCAGTTTATACCGATCATCAGAGGCACCTCGTCCAGTTTAGGGCCTAGAACTGTTCCATAGCTGTAATGGCCAAAAATCAGCGCCGTATGAATGCCTACCCATTCTGATCCAAAACCAACCGCCAGACAGCTCAGCAGAAATATCCAGAACTTCCCGGTGTATTTGGGATGGAAGGCCAGTAATATTGAGAAAGAAAGTAGCAGGTTGAAGGGCGTGAGCAGTCGGAACGTGGCACTCCAGGGAGAAACCAAACCCGCAACACCAATGGCATGGAAAAGCAGGAGCACATATGCACCATGCATGGGCGTAAATGGGAACGGAAGTTTTTTAGCGAAAGGACTCATGCGTTCGGAATCAGGTCGGCAACGATTCTGGCCGATTGCAGACATAGTGGAATGCCTCCACCGGGATGCACACTTCCGCCACAAAAATAGAGGTTTGTAATACGGGAAGAAAAATTGGCTTGTCTTAAAAATGCCGCATATCGATTGTTGGAACTGCTGCCATAACGAGACCCCTGAAACGAGGAGGTTTTTTCTTCGATGCTCCGTGGATCCAAGATCGATTCGTTGCGAATAAGGGGCTCAATGTGCCTTCCTAACCGTTGACTGAGTTTTGAAAGGATGTTTTTTCGTGCTAATGAGATGAGCGCATCCCAATCTTGGCCAGTATTTCCGGGCACATTGATCATTACAAACCAGTTTTGACACCCAGCCGGGGCATCGCTTTTTTGAATGCCACTTGTTATGTTGATATACACCGTGGGATCGGAACTCAATGTAGTACCTTCAAAGATGAGGCGGAATTCTTCCTGATAATCGTTCGAGAAGAAAATGTTGTGCATATTGAGTTCCGGAAATTCAAAATCGATACCCCAGTAAAAGATGAGAGCTGAACTGGAACGCGGTTGACGCAGGACTTTTTCGGGTGCTTTGTGAAGGGCCAGTAATTTTCGGTATGCCGGAACCACATCACTGTTGCATACCACTACTTCTGCATGGAAGATGGATGTGCCCATACGAACACCTATAGCCTGCTGGTTTCTGACAAGGATTTCATCAACCGTTTGCCCAAACTCAAATACTACTCCTTTGCGTTTGGCTAAAGCCACAAGCGACAACGTGATGCTGTGCATACCACCTTCAGGGAACCAGGCGCCGTCTCCAAATTCGAGGTGCGGAATGCTTTGCAGAACAGCGGGTGCCTGATACGGATCGGAGCCGTTGTAGGTAGCGTAACGGTTAAACAGTTGCACGAGCTTTGGATC
>CALQRR010000383.1 GCA_943333015.1 Chitinophaga pinensis
AGACATTTCGGAATTTGGGAAAAACGCCAGAATAGACAGCAAAAAGCAGCAGATCCGGGGCGAAAAACTGTTTTATAACCGTAAAACCGGTGAAGGACGCGCCTGGCAGGATGTGCTCATTAGCGATACTGCTCAAGCCCTTGTGCTGACAGGCAATTTTGCCGATTACAACGAATTTTCCGGGAAAATCCTGATGACCGACATCGCGGTGATGGAAAAAGCTTTCGGCAAAGACACGTTATTTCTTCATGGCGACACCCTGCGTTCGGTGCTGGATACCCTAACCGACAAACGCACACTGTTTGCATATGCGAAAGTGAAATTTTTCAAACAAGACTTTCAGGGAAAGTGTGATTCACTGGTGTATTCCGAATCGGATAGCTTGATGCGGCTGTTCAAAGATCCGGTGATCTGGAATGAAGAAAATCAACTTACCGCCGACACCGTTCGCATACAGCTGGCAAACAACGCACTCGAAACACTGTACATGCGCGTGAACGGGTTTATTGGTTCGCAGGAAGACACGGCCCATTTTAATCAGATCAAGGGCAAAAACATCACCGGATATTTCGTTCAAAATGAATTGAATAAAGTCAAGGTGGAAGGAAATGGGGAATCTGTGTATTACGCCAAAGGCAATGATGAACGCTACATTGGTGTAAACAAAGCCATTTGCAAAGACATGATGATCTTCATTGACAGCAACAAAGTGCAAAGCATCACTTTTATTGATGATCCTTCGGCGACTTTATTTCCTGTGAACGAACCGAGCAAGGAAGAAATTCAGCTCCGTGGGTTCCGCTGGCTTGCCCATCACCGCCCCACCAAAAAGAGCGACATCTTTCTCTGGAAAAATGAGCCGGCACCTGCCAAACCAACCCGAAGAAGACAAAAAGGTTAATGCGCGTATTCTATACACTCAGACTTTGGTTTTTTTCTAAAAAAATGTAAGTGCATGCATGTAATTTTTTCGATCCAATCAATTTGACTAGAATCTTTTAGCTGTATGTTCATGCCTTTAACATCCGAAATAACGCCTACATGGCAGATTCCGTTAAATTTGCTTGAATTCCCTTAAAATCAATCCTATGTATAAATCATTGTTGCTACTGGCGGCACTCAGCTTTTCGACTGTCAGTGCTTCCCTTTCAGCACAAACCACCAAGCCCGGAAAAGTTCGCCCGGATGCGAAACCAACGGAAGAATTCAAATACGAAGCTGACCGTTTCGCAGATGTACAGATGCTGCGCTATGAGGTGACGGGATTTAAAGATCTCACCGTAAAACAAAAAGAACTAGCGTATTATCTGTATGAAGCTGCTTTGAGTGGACGCGATATTATCTGGGATCAGAAATACAAAAACAACCTCATCGTTCGTCGCACAATTGAAGCCATTTGGAACAGTTATAAAGGCCCGAAAAGCACGCCTGAATTTGCAAAATTCGAAGAGTATTCGAAACAAGTTTGGTTCTCCAACGGGATTCACCACCACTATGCCAGTGATAAAATCATCCCGGGATTCAGTTTTGAAACATTGTCCACATTGGTGAAAGGAAGCAATGCGAAACAACTTCCGCTGCTGGCAGGTCAAACGCCGGATCAACTGCTCGCCTTTTTAAAGCCAGTCATGTTTGATCCGACTGTAGATGCAAAAACAGTAAACCTGGCTTCTGGAATTGATAACATTGTTGGATCAGCCAACAACTTTTACGAAGGGGTGACGCAACTGGAAGTGGAAGAATATTATGCCGCAAAATCCAACCCGAACGATCCGAAGCCCGTGGAATATGGGTTGAATTCGAAACTCAAGAAAGTGGATGGGAAGCTGGTAGAAATTCCTTGGAAAGTGGGCGGAATGTATTCTGCAGCAATCGAAAAGATTGTTTACTGGCTCGAAAAAGCTGCACGCGTGGCCGAAACGCCCGAACAAAAAAAATCACTGGAACTGTTGGTTGAATATTACAAAACAGGTGATCTGAAGAAATTTGATGAATACAACATTGCCTGGGTAAGCGATGTGAATTCAACCATCGACAATGTGAACGGCTTCATTGAAGTGTATCAGGATGCATTGGGAAAACGAGGTAGTTTCGAAGCTGTTGTTTCCATTAAAGATTTCGAGGCAACCAAGAAGATCGAAACAATTGCTAAAAATGCACAGTGGTTCGAGGACAATGCTCCGCTGCAGCCGAATCATAAAAAGAAAGAAGTCAAAGGGATCATCGGAAAATCGATCATTGCAGTTGTTGAAAGTGGCGATTCTGCCCCATCAACACCTATCGGAATCAACCTTCCCAACAGCAATTGGATTCGCCAGGAGCATGGATCCAAATCGGTTGCATTGGGAAATATCGTCAATGCATACAATGTTTCTTCGGCCAAGAGTCCGGTAACGGATGAATTTAGCCTGAACGACGAGACCAAAGCACGCGCCCGCAAATATGGAAATCTGGCGTCGGAACTTCATACCGATATGCACGAAGTGATTGGTCACGCCAGCGGTCAGCTAGAACCGAATGTGGCAACACCGGATGTGACCTTGAAGAACTATCAAAATGCCCTTGAAGAAGCACGTGCCGATCTGGTTGCATTGTACTACATCGTTGATCCTAAACTGGTAGAGATTGGTGTCATGCCGAGCACAGACTGTGGAAAAGCCGAGTACGACAGCTACCTGCTCAATGGCTTAATGCTTCAGCTCAACCGCATCGAATTAGGTAAAAGCATCGAAGAAGCTCACATGCGCAATCGTCAACTGGTAGCCAAATGGGCGTTCGAAAAAGGCAAAGCCGACAATGTGGTGGAATTGATTAAACGGGATGGAAAAACGTTCGTTCAGATCAATGATTACGTGAAACTTCGCACCCTGTTTGGTGATTTGCTGCGCGAAATTCAACGCATTAAATCACAAGGAGATTTTATCGCCGGTCAGAATCTTATTGAAAATTACGGGGTGAAGATCGATGCCGATATTCACAAAGAAGTGAAAGACCGTTTTTCAAAACTGTCTTCTGCGCCATACAAAGGATTTATCCAACCACGCCTGATTCCGGTGATTGAAGGCG
>CALQRR010000384.1 GCA_943333015.1 Chitinophaga pinensis
CCCAGACACCATTAAAAAAGAGAAAATCATTTTCATAAGAGTATAGTTTGATTTAAGGGTTTAACATTGCATCTTCAAACAGATTATCGCAGATTATTGTTTAGCGTTTTCATTAAAATGTTAAACAACAATAGTTGGTAATGACGTAAATAGCTGAAAATAAAGCAGATAAAATGGAAGATTTAAATCCGGAAGAAGAAGGACAACACGAAATACTGGTGAGGACTTACGCCGGTTTAGAAGAAGTGCTCGAAGGGGAGATCCGGAAACTCGGTGGTGCTGACGTTGAACGGATGGTTCGTGCCGTATCATGTTCGGGAGATAAAGGATTCATGTATAAACTGAATCTAGCATTGCGGACTGGTTTAAGGGTGTTGAAGCCGATAAAAAAATTCAGCTTCAAGTCGAACGATGATTTCTACAACGAAATCATGGCAATCGATTGGCCTGCTTTGTTCGATGTCGATAAAACCATGATTTTCGATACACTTTTATTCAGTGAGCATTTCACTAATAGCATGTTCGTATCACAACTTGCTAAAGATGCTGTCTGTGACCGTTTCCGGAAAGATGTTGGTCGTCGTCCGTTTATTGATTCCAAAGAGCCACAGATATATATAAGTGTATATGTTCGTGATCAGGAGGTAACAATTTACCTCGACAGTTCGGGCGAAAGTTTGCACCGTCGCGGATATCGGAAAGAGATGGTGAAAGCGCCCTTGAGTGAAGTGATGGCAGCTGGAATTCTGATGATGAGTGGCTGGACGTATCATTTTCCGTTGATCGATCCGATGTGTGGATCCGGAACGTTTTCTATTGAAGCTGCATTATTGGCCAACAATATCCCCCCGGGGATTTTCCGTCCGGGATTTGCTTTTGAAAACTGGAAGGATTTTGACAAAGAGCTCTTCGATATGATTCTCGAAAGCCTCAATAAGAGGATTACCGAATTTCCAGTCAACATCACCGCGAGCGATCGGAGCTTCACCGCGGTTGAACTTGCAAGGGAAAATGCGCGGGAAGCCGGGGTGGAAGATGATATTCATTTCGCACCGATTCCGTTCGATAAGCAACCAACACCTGAAAAACGTGTGTTCTTGTTTTTAAATCCACCGTATGGGGAACGCATGCAACCCGAAGACATTGATGCCCTTTACGGAATGATCGGCAGCACATTAAAACACACCTTTGGCGGATCTGAAGCCTGGCTGTTTACCTCCAATCAGGAAGCATTAAACCAAGTGGGTTTGCGTCCTTCTCGGAAAATAAAACTGTTCAACGGGCCCCTTGAATGTCGTTTGGTGAGGTATGAAATGTATTCGGGCAGTAAAAAAGCAAGTAAAAATCCAGCTGCCTGATTTTTTTTCATCCCCTTGCTGCTGCATTCAGAGATTCCATTAATTTAGTGCTTTTAACATCTATTTTTAATGAAAACAGGCACTATTAAATTCTTTAACGCCGCCAAAGGATTCGGTTTCGTTAAAGTGGACAACTCTGATCAGGAGATTTTTGTTCATGTTACAGGTCTTATTGATCAGGTCGATGAAGGAGATCATGTCTCTTTCGACGTTATCGAAGGCCGCAAAGGTTTGAATGCAATCAACGTGAAAAAGATCTGATCTTAAATCATACGTGAACATCTTTGCCTTTAACCTCTGCTGGGAAGCAGAGGTTTTTTTTTATACCGCCATCAAATCTTTCAATCCTTTGTTACGTTTGATGTTTCAATCCCTTTCTCGTTATTTGCAAAAGACTGATCTGCTCCGCATGAAATTCAAGAACATTGCTTTCCTTTTTTTTCTCCTTTTTTCTTCAGGCATTCAGGCGCAGCGCTATGCCAATAAGGAAACAGAGAAACTCGATTATCTCCTATATTTCCTCAATAACAACTATGTCGATACGGTCAATTCGCATCTGATTGTGGAAGAGGGTATCCGGGCAATGCTCAAAGAACTCGATCCGCATTCCATCTATATGACCAAAGAGGAGCTCAAGGAAATGGACGAGCCACTCGTAGGGAATTTTGATGGAGTGGGTATTCAGTTCAATATTCTTGAAGATACCATTGTGGTGGTGAATACCATTGTTGGAGGTCCCTCCGAAAAATTGGGCATTCTGGCAGGTGACAAGATTGTGAAGATTGAGGGCGAAGTGATGACCGGATTGAAAATCAAAAACAAGGATGTGATTAGCCGTTTACGTGGTCCGCGGGGAACTATTGTTAAAGTTAGCATCTTCCGCAAGGGCAGTAAAAATCTCATCGATTATAGTATCACCCGGGATAAAATTCCGCTCACCAGTATCGATGCTACCTACATGGCTGATCCGGAAACAGGGTACATCAAACTCAGTCGTTTCAGCGCCACCTCGAGCACCGAATTTGCCGAAAGCCTCGATAAACTTCGTGCCAAGGGGATGAAAAATCTCGTACTTGATCTCACCGGTAACGGGGGCGGATATTTGCAAACGGCCATCGATATTGCTGATCAATTTCTAACAAATGAAAATCTTGTCGTATATACGCAAGGTCGGACTGCTGCCTCACGCGCTCCTTATTATTCCACTGCAAAAGGTACGTTTGAACGCGGTAAACTCATCGTCTTGATTGACGAAGGTTCTGCTTCTGCTTCTGAAATTGTTTCTGGTGCTGTTCAGGATCTCGACCGCGGACTCATCATCGGGCGACGCTCTTTTGGTAAAGGATTGGTTCAGAATTCGTTCCCTTTTCCCGATGGATCTGCCATGCGCATGACAACCGCCCGTTACTATACTCCAGCCGGTCGTTGTATTCAAAAGCCTTATGAAAAAGGGGTTGATGATTATTACGATGATCTCAACAAACGCTTCAAACACGGAGAGTTTACCAATCGCGACAGCATCACATTTGCCGATTCGCTTAAATTTTACACCTTAGGAAAACGCCTCGTATACGGTGGTGGTGGAATCATGCCTGATATATTCATTCCTCTGGATACATCCGAAAATTCAAAATACCTCACGGATGTTTATCGCAAAGGCTTGTTCAATCAGTTTACACTGAAATATGTTGATCAAAACAGAG
>CALQRR010000385.1 GCA_943333015.1 Chitinophaga pinensis
AGGAAATATCTCCGCCATTATGCAAAACGAAGCAAAGCGTATGCTGGCTTGGTCGTCGGTTGCACATGCAGGATATTTGCTCCTTCCCGTTTTGGCCTTGAATGAATTATCATCTTCTTCCATTTTCTATTATACAGCAGCATATTCAATTGCTTCAGTTACTGCTTTTGGAGTGCTAATCGCAATAAGCCAATTCAACAATGATTTACAAATTGACCAGTATAAAGGATTGGCTAAGAACAATCCATTCTTAACATTTGCGCTTGTTATTTCCATGTTTTCATTGGCTGGAATTCCTCCTTTGGCGGGCTTCTTTGGGAAGTATTTTGTATTTCTTACTGCAATGGAAAGCAACCTCAACATTGCTGTTATGATTGCCATTGCAGGATCTCTTATTGGAGTGTATTACTATTTCCGCCCCGTTATTTTTGCATTCAATAACGATGGACAAGAAATGGAACGCATTAAAACGAGTTGGGTATTTAATTTCGTATTAGCAATCTGCATTGGAATCACCTTGTTATTGGGTGTTTTTCCTGATTTAATTTCAGCGCTTCCGGGTATTTAAACACATCAAAGATTAATTCCAATTATTCAACCGGTATAAATACAAGAATTAATACCTGATGAGATATACTCTTGGAAAAGGTAGATTTATATGGAATAAACTGATTCTATTCAGCAAATAGCTCTTTCCACGCAATTTCGATTATCTCTATCTCAAAACCCTTTGCTCGAACTTTACTCATTAGTTGCCACTTATCTTTTGGGGTTTTAGGCTTACTCTCTTTTGCTAGTTTTTTCAACATGGCGGCGGCTACTTTCTGGTATTCACCATCTTCAATCTCCGACAAACCTTTGCGAATGCAGGATTCCGAAATTCCCTTTTGCAGAAGTTCCAATTTAATTCGGATTTTCCCCCATTGCTTTATCCGAAATTTTCCACGGGCAAAGCTGCGGGCAAAACGCTCTTCGTTTAAGAAATTCTCCTTGATTAGTTCGGATATAACAAACTCTGCGTCCTCTCCTTTAAACGATGATTGATAGAGCTTCTGCCGAACTTCTTGTTGCGATCGTTCTTGATACGCACAGAAATTCTTCATCTTCTCAAAAGCCTCTGTTACAGTAAAGATAACCGCCATACCCGGATTAAAATCAGTCTTTAACCGATTCGAAATCTGCTTGTTTTGATCGAAACTGGTAGATAACCAAACCAATTCCAACGATTACCAAACCATAAACAGCAAACTTGGTTTTAAAATAGAGCATTACAGCACAAATAACTGTGGCTATAATGATGTATAAGATTGGAATAATCGGGTAGCCAAATGCCTTGTACGGTCGAGGTGCATCAGGCATTTTCTTCCGTAAAATAAATACAGCACCAACGGTTAGAATGTAAAACAACATGACCACAAACATTAGGTAATCGAGCAAATCGCCATACTTACCCGAAAGACACAATACACTGCTCCAAGCCATTTGAATTAGTATTGCAAAAGCAGGCACACCGTTTTTATTTAATTGAGTCGCACGTTTTAAAAACAAGCCATCTTGGGCCATGGCAAAATAGGCACGTGGAGCAGTAAAAATCAATCCGTTTAAACAACCAAACGTAGATACCATGATAATGGTAGCCATCACAAACTGACCACTATTTCCGAGCATGGTATTCATCAATAAGGTTCCAACACGGTCTTCGGGAGCTGTTTGAATAGCCGATAAAGGCATCATGTAGAGGTAAATAACATTCACTAAAATATAAATCATCAAAACGATTCCCGTTCCAATGGCTAAAGAAAGTGGTAGGTTTTTGCCCGGATTTTTAATTTCACCAGCCGTGAATGTGATGTTATTCCAAGCATCAGCCGAAAACAAACTGCCCGTTAAAGCAGCAAGGAAAATACCGATGGTGGTTCCAATTCCCACTGTTGAATCGCTTGGCCACATCGGTTCCATATTGCTCCAACTTCCTTGTCCTTTGGAAGCAAAATAACAACCCACTAGCACAACACCCAGCAATGCGCCAATCTTAGCAACCGTAAAGAAATTCTGGATAATTGCCGAATTCTTCACATCCCTCAAATTAATCAACGATAATAAAACAATGCAAATGATGGCTGTTAATTGCTGCGTACTCACCGTGAAAAAACCGGCATCAAGCAAAATGTTTTTAGCACTAATGCCATCAAAGAAAACACCACTAAATTTGGCAAAAGCGACACCAACTGCGGCAATTGTGCCCGTTTGTATTACCGCAAAAAGTGACCAGCCGTAGGTAAACGCCGTTCTTTTTCCATATGCTTCTCTCAAATACACATATTGACCCCCTGCCTGCGGAAACATAGCAGCTAACTCCCCATAAGTAAGAGCGGCCATGAGTGTAATGACTGCCGTAAAAACCCAAGCAAGAAGAACCAATGCTCCTGAATTAACCTGTCTTGCAATATCGGCGCTCACAATAAAAATCCCGGAACCAATCATGGATCCCATGATAATGGTGGAACTGTCGAAAAGCGAAAGTTTTTTATGTGCGCTCATAATTTTATGGATTGGGCTTTTTGTTTATCAGCTGGCAAGGTATAGATAAAATTCATTTTAAACATCTGTCTATTTCCTTAGGATTAATAATGAATACATAACATTGAGGCGGTATCTTTAGCCGGTGAAAAACGCAAAAGCCTACAAACTTTTATTTATTTCGAATGCCGTTTCAGGTTTTTCTCAAGGCATTTGCATGCTGGCAATACCTTGGTATTTCAGTAAAATTCTAGGGCAGCCCGAACTATTCGGGCTCATGTATGCAACAACAACGTTCGTCATGCTTTTTTGGGGAGTGTATGCCGGAAGCTTGATTGATAAATTTTCGCGGAAACACGTGTTTTTAGCAATCAATGTATTTGGAATCATCTTATTAGGGTCAGCAGCAAGTCTTGGTTATTTTCTCGGTGAAGTTCCTTCTTGGTGCGCCATGCTTGTATTTTCAGGAACCATTCTCGTCTACAATATTCATTATCCTGCATTATACGCTTTTGGTCAAGAAATTAC
>CALQRR010000386.1 GCA_943333015.1 Chitinophaga pinensis
GATTGCTTCGCCTTTGGAAAAGACGGGACCACTACCTGTTTCGAGGATAGAAAAAGCGAGCATTTGTTTGCTGAGCATTTCGCGGGAACAGTAAAGTTCGTCGGGAGCCAGCTGAGCTGTTGATCCTTCCATGGAGGCAAAAGCTGTTTCGGCACGATCGAATTCGGTGGCAATGCGCTGTAGCATCAGTTCTGTTTCCCGAATCCAGACAAAGGAATTTTCAGGGATGAATTCGAGGAAACTCTCCCGGCTTTCGCGTAGGATTTTACCCTGAATGTCGGGAACAATGTTGATGAATTCGAGGTTTCGGGTCGATAGCTGATCAACGGGATTGAATGCACGGATAGAGTCGACTTCTTCGCCAAAAAACTCAATGCGATAGGGCTCTTCGTCGGAATAGGAGAATACGTCGAGAATACCACCACGTATGGCAAATTGTCCCGGTTCAACTACAAAATCAACACGATCAAAATCGTACTCATGTAGGAAATCGTGGACGAATTCGATCGAAAGCCGTTCGCCGCGTTTGAGTTTAAAGGTATTTTTTTTAAGGTTACCGTGTGTAACTACCCGTTCGAATAAAGCTTCGGGATAAGTAACGATGATGGGCGGACGCTTGTCGGTAGAAATGCTGTTGAGGACTTCGGCGCGCAGGAGTTTGTTGTTTCCATCTGCACTTTCGGGTTCGTAGGGCTTTTTGTAAGAAGCTGGGAAAAACATCACGTTGACTTCGGGCAGCAGGTATTGCAAATCGTTGAGAAAATAAGCGGCTTCTTCGCGATCGGGAATGATCACCAGCAGCGGCTTTTTTTGCTCAACATATAAACTTGCGGCCACAAAGGATGCCTGAGATCCGGCTAGTCCTTTGAGCAGTAAGCGACTGGATGCCGCATTATTCAAATTGCTCAGCACCTGCTTAAGTGCTGAATGAGATCGGAAAAGCTGGAGAATTTCGGGCGAAGTCAAAGCGAATACAAACAAAGAAAGCAGAACAGCTCTTGGGGAAGATTGTTCTGCGGATGAATGGTGCGAAGATAGAGAAACGGATGTGCTAATGTGAATCTGATGAGATAATGTGCTGATGTGATAATGTGATGATGTGATGATGTGATGATGTGATGATGGGCTGATGTGATGATTATTCGAATGTGGCTTAGCGGTAGAGCCGGCACCCCGCAAGGTGGTGGAGCGGAGCGGAAACAGCTGAGGAGTATAGGCGATGACGCGGCAATGCGGTAAAATTCGCTATGCGATTTTAGCGCAGGGCAAGCCCCTACTACTATTTATGGAAACACACTGCTGAAATTGAAATCAGACTTCGCGGCTAACGTAGGATGGCTGTAGGTTTTCGTCGCTGTATTCTTTCATGAACCGCATGGATTCTACTACGAGCGTTTCGGAACCTACAAACAGGGGAACGCGCTGGTGAATATCGGTTGGACGAATTTCGAGAATATCATTGAAGCCATCGGTTGCTTTACCCCCCGCCTGTTCTACTATCATGGCCATGGGATTAGCTTCGTACATGAGGCGCAGTTTGCCTTTGGGCGATGCCAATGTGGTTGGATAAATGTAAATGCCGCCTTTGATGAGATTGCGGTGAAAATCGCTTACCAATGATCCGATATAACGCAGTGTGTAAGGCTTTTTGTTGTCTTTATCGTCGATTTGCAGATTCTTGATGTACCGCTTAACTCCTTCGGGAAAATGCACGAAGTTGCCTTGATTGACCGAATAAATATTGCCGCTTTTAGGAATGCGCATGTTCGGGTGCGACAGGCAGAATTCACCAATAGAAGGATCGAGCGTAAAGCCGTTCACGCCATTTCCAGTGGTGTACACCAACATGGTTGATGAACCGTAAACAATGTATCCAGCAGCCACCTGATCGGAACCATATTGTAAAAAATCGTCGACAGTTGCGGGTCCGTTTTTGGTTTTACGGCGGTAAATAGAGAAAATAGTCCCAACGGACACGTTCACATCGATATTGGATGAGCCATCAAGCGGATCCATGGCGACGATGTATTTTCCGGAAGAAGCGGGGCCATCGAACAGAATAATGTCATCATTTTCTTCGGAAGCAACACCCGCACATTCGCCGCCAGAAGCAAGCGCGGCAAGAAACTGCTCATTGGCAAAAACATCAAGTTTTTTCTGACTTTCGCCCTGAATATTATCTGTTCCGGCTTCCCCGAGTATGTTGACCAATCCGGCTTTGTTGACTTCTCGGTTGACAATTTTTGCGGCAATACTAATATCACTCAACAGGCTGGAAAGCTCACCTTTAGCGTATGGAAAATCGGCCTGACGCTCAATAATAAACTCCCCCAAAGTCACGAGGTTACGGTGTGGACGGTACATACAGCAGCTTGGTTTTGGGAGTGTAAAGATAGATAAGATTGGGAATTTTAAGATATTTCAATTGGTGGCGAAAATCTCCAACAAATAGGAAGTTGCGGTGAGAATCAAGAAAGATTACTTTTAGAGAAAAAAAACAATGAAACATCTTGCCCTTTCTGCTTTACTGGTCCTACTGATTGCTGGCTTTCGGGTCAATGCACAAACAACGCTGCAGGATAGTTTTTTGGTGGATGGCATGCAGCGCAGTTTTATCCTGTATGTGCCGGCTTCGTATGCTGCCGATACACCTGCGCCATTGGTTTTAAACCTGCATGGATACGGATCGAATTTTCTTGAGCAAATGTTTTATGGTGAATTCCGTCCCATTGCTGACACAGCTGGTTTTCTTATTGTACATCCCAATGGAACCCCTGATCAGCTGGGGAATCTGTCGTGGAATAATTTCGGATTATCGACCGTAGATGATATTGGATTTTTATCACAGCTGATCGATTCTATCAGCAGCAATTATAGCATCGATGCCAATCGGATATACAGCACCGGAATGAGCAATGGTGGATTTATGAGTTACGATTTAGCCTGCAATCTCAGTGGACGCAATGCCGCTATTGCATCGGTCACTGGATCTATGATTTTACCGAATTTGGCTACCTGCAATGCAACGCATCCAACTCCA
>CALQRR010000387.1 GCA_943333015.1 Chitinophaga pinensis
CGACCTTTGGCTGTTTCTTCTATAATGACATCAATAACGGCATTGTATTTTTCACGCTTGGTCTTGTAAACAAGATCCTCATGGTCTTTTCGGGAGATGGCGCGGTTGGTTGGAATAACGGCAACATCGAGTTTGTAAATGTCCCACAATTCCCCTGCTTCCGTTTCGGCTGTACCCGTCATACCGGCCAGCTTGTTATACATCCGGAAGAAATTCTGAAGCGTTACAGTAGCATACGTTTGAGTAGCGTCTTCGATGGTAACGTTTTCTTTTGCTTCGATGGCCTGATGTAACCCATCGCTGTATCGACGGCCATCCAGAATACGTCCAGTCTGCTCATCTACAATCTTCACTTTCCCATCCATCACCACATACTCAACATCCGTTTCGAACAAGGTGTAAGCCTTGAGCAATTGGTTGATCGTATGGATCCGTTCGGATTTGATAGCGAAGTCGCGCAGAAGCTGATCTTTCTGATCAATTTTCTCGTTATCCGGCAAAGTGGACTTTTCGATTTTGGCGATGTGTGTTCCAACATCTGGAAGCACGAAGAAATCTGGATCTTCGCTGACACCTGTCATAAGCTCAATCCCTTTCTCTGTTAGCTCAATGGAGTTGTTCTTCTCATCAATCACAAAGAAAAGTTCTGCATCAATTTTATGCATTTCGCGGTTTTGATCCGCCATGTAAACATTTTCCGTCTTCTGAAGTAAGGCTTTCACCCCCGGTTCGCTCAGGTATTTAATGAGCGCTTTGTTCTTTGGCAAACCACGATGGGCGCGTAAAATAGCAATCCCTGCTTCTTTATCATTCTGGCCAAACAGCTTTTTAGCTTCTGCCAATGCGGTATTGATGTAATTACGCTGTGCGGTAACCAGTTTCTCAATGCGCGGTTTTAGTGCGAAGAATTCCTGATTGTCGCCCTTGGGCGTTGGTCCCGAAATGATGAGCGGTGTACGAGCATCATCAACTAACACCGAATCGACCTCATCCACAATGGCGTAATTATGACCGCGCTGAACCAGTTCTTCCGGGCTGCGGGCCATGTTATCACGCAAGTAATCAAATCCAAATTCGTTGTTTGTTCCGAATGTAATTTCGGCGGCATAGGCGGCACGACGTTCGGCGGAATTGGGTTGATGTTTATCGATGCAATCTACCCGTAACCCATGAAATTCGTACAATGTACCCATCCATTCGGAGTCACGTCGAGCCAGGTAATCATTCACGGTTACCAGGTGAACTCCTTCTCCCGACAGGGCATTGAGGTAAACCGGCAATGTTGCCACGAGTGTTTTTCCCTCACCTGTTGCCATCTCGGCAATCTTGCCTTTGTGTAGCATGATACCACCGATGAGCTGCACATCGTAATGCACCATATCCCAAACAACGCGGTTACCGGCAGCGGGCCAGTTATTGAGGTAGGTTGCTTTGTCGCCGTTAATGGAGACATAATCTTTCTTCACCGAAAAATCACGGTCCAACTGGGTAGCCGTTACTTCTAACGTAGGATTTTCGGTAAAGCGACGTGCGGTTTCACGCATGACAGCAAATGCTTCTGGAAGAATTTCCAGCAACTTTACCTCTATCTTTTCGTGAATCTTCTTTTTGATCTTGTCAATTGAGTCGAACAAGCCCTCCTTTTCGGAGAAGTCCATATCGGGCTCTGCTTCCACACGGGAGTTGAGCGCTGCAATTTCATCCCGTTCTGGCTGGATAGAAATCTGAATGGCTTCCCGGAAGGAGGTTGTTTTTCCGCGAAGCTCATCATGACTCAGAGCCGCAAGCGTAGGATAAATGACATTAATTTTATCGACAAGCGGACGAATCTCAGCAAGGTCGCGATCGGCTTTACTGCCGACAATTTTTCCAAATAATGAAGCGATCGATTTGATCATGGGTAGGTTGATTCAAAAAAAACTTGGGCGAAATTAGGGAATTTCCCGGGGCGCAGGCTAGCCAAGAATTATTCCGTCTTTCGGAATGCTGACAAAAAGGCGAGGCGGCTTTCCTCTGTCCGGGAAAAGCCGCCTCGCGGGGATTCATTTAGAACAAATCTGCCAATCAGACAGTTTTCACAAAGCGTTTCACGCGTGTAATACCGTTACTCCGAACGACAACCTGATATGCACCAGGAGCTAGATTTTCGATATGTAGAAGAGCACGGTCTGTTCCCTGCAGTTGGAAGTTCACCTCAACCAATCGTCCTGTTGCATCAAGCACCTGAATCATTTCTGTTTCCAGACCTGAGATCATCTCGAGAACAACAACATTTACAGCCGGGTTTGGATACAGATGGAGTCCATCTCCTTCGACATCCGAAATAGACGTACAATCGATGATTTTAATTTCGTCGATGGCCGCTTTGGAGCAACCGTTCGCATCCGTATAGATGTAGGTGATGGTTACATTTCCAGTGTTATCAGGGGAAGTAAAGATTCCGTTACTTACTCCAATACCTGAATACACTCCACCTACAGGAGAGCCTCCGCCCAGCGTTGCTGTCACTTGTTTACTACATAATTCCGCTGGAGCAACGATGAGGGATACCACAGGAAGCGGATTCACAATCACAACCACCGCTTCGGAAGATGCTGCACAATTGGAAGCATTGACTGCCTGAAGTGTGTATGTGCCCGACTGGGTAACCGCCAAACTACCTTGTGTTCCTCCAGAAATTGGTCCGTTTTCGGTTTGCCATGCGTAAGTGAGGCCACCTTGTGGAGAATAAATCAAATTCAAATCATCTCCCTGACAGAATGTAGTTGCTCCATCAGGCGTTACAGTTGGCACTGCCGGTGTTGTTCCAACAGATACAGTAAGTGGTGATGATGTACTGATACAGTTATTGGGATCGGTAACTACAACGCTATAATTCCCGGCTGTTGTTGCAGAATAGGTATCCTGAACAGCTCCTGAGATCGATGCTCCATTGTTTTGCCATTGGTAAGTTAGTCCGAAACCAAGGTTTGCAGTCAACTCCAAAGCAGCACCGTCACAAATAGCCGGCTGTCCCGTATAAGAAACAG
>CALQRR010000388.1 GCA_943333015.1 Chitinophaga pinensis
GTTTGACTCCCAATCCTTCGCATTTAGAGGCCGTTGATCCAGTGGTTGAAGGTATTGCACGTGCTAAGATTGATAATTTACATGGAGGAGATCTGAAAAAGGTTTGTCCGATTTTAATTCATGGTGACGGAGCTTTAGCCGGACAAGGTATTGTGTATGAAGTTTTACAAATGAGTCAGTTGGAAGGTTATAAAACCGGAGGAACAATTCATTTGGTAATTAATAATCAGGTTGGTTTTACAACCAATTATTTAGATGCACGCTCAAGTACATATTGTACTGATGTTGCAAAAACAGTTTTATCTCCTGTATTTCACGTAAACGGTGATGATGTGGAAGCATTGGTATATGTTTGTCAGATGGCAATGGAATTCCGTCAGACTTTCCACCGTGATGTTTTTATTGATGTATTATGTTACCGTAAATATGGTCACAATGAAGGAGATGAGCCTCGTTTCACACAGCCTCTTTTATACAAGGCAATTGCTACGCATCCGAATCCAAGAGAAATTTATTCGAAACAATTGTTAGCGGAAGGTTCAATTTCAGCGGATCTTGCAAAGGAAATGGAAACGAATTTCAAAAATCTTTTGCAGGGGAAATTAGACGAAGCAAAACAAACTGAACAAGCGAAGATCACTTCGTTCCTTGAGGGTCAATGGAAAGGTTTGAAGATGGCAGATGCGCATGCGTTTGATAAGTCGCCTGAAACAGGAATTGATAAAAAATCGTTTTTGGAGATTGCTAAAAAGACAGTTGAATTACCAAAAGACAAAAAGTTTTTTAATAAGATCCAGAAATTGTTTGATGATCGTGCAGCAATGATTGCTAACGACAGTTACGACTGGGCGATGGGTGAATTGTTGGCATATGCTTCCTTGATGAATGAAGGGCATAATGTGCGTTTCAGCGGACAAGATGTTGAGCGGGGGACATTCTCTCACCGTCATGCAATTGTAAAAGTAGAGGACTCTGAAGAAGAATATACCCCATTAAATAATTTCGGAGCGAAAGGGAAATTAACGATTTACAACTCTTTGCTTTCCGAATACGGTGTTTTAGGTTATGAGTTTGGTTACGCAATGTCAACACCAAATGCCTTAACGATCTGGGAAGCACAATTTGGTGATTTCTTCAATGGTGCACAGATCATTATTGATCAGTTCATTACTTCCGCGGAAGCGAAATGGAGAAGAATGAACGGCTTGGTAATGTTATTGCCACATGGTTATGAGGGAATGGGTCCGGAACATTCAAGTGCCCGTTTGGAACGTTTTTTACAACAGTGTGCCGGCAATAATATGCAAATAGTGAATTGTACAACACCGGCAAATCAATTTCATGTTATACGCAGACAGATCAAACGTGATTTTAGAAAACCATTGATCTGTTTCACTCCTAAAAAATTATTACGCTATCCTACTTGTGTTTCATCTGTAAAAGATTTTACGACAGGTGGATTTCAGGAAGTGATCGATGATACAACTGCAGTTGTGAAGTCTGTTAAAAAAGTAGTTTTCTGTTCAGGTAAAATTTATTATGATCTGATTGAAGGAAAAGAAAAAGCTGAAGCAAGCGATGTTGCAATTGTTCGGATGGAACAATTATATCCTTTCCCTGCAAAACAATTGGGTGCGATCATTGAAAAGTATAAAGGAGCATCAGATTTTGTATGGGCACAAGAAGAACCTGAAAATATGGGCGCTTGGGCACACATCATGCGTTTCTTTGGTAAACACGTAGAAACAAAAGGAGTGACATTGAAATATGTTGGCAGAGCTGAAAATGCAAGTCCTGCAACCGGTTTTTCGAAATCACATGCAGAACAACAACAAAATATTATTGATGCAATTGTATCAAGACAATTAGTAACTAAATAATTTACTAAAAGACAAACGACTAAAGACTAAAATTATGGCAATAGTAGAAATGAAAGTACCTAGCCCGGGCGAATCAATTACAGAAGTTGTAATTGCACGTTGGCTGAAAAAAGACGGTGAGTATGTGGAGAAAGATGAAGAAGTCGCAGAAGTTGATTCCGATAAAGCGACACTAACGATCAATGCAGAAGAATCAGGAGCAATAAAAATATTAGCTGCAGAAGGTGATACCGTAAAGGTTGGTCAGGTAGTTTGTTCCGTTGATACAAGTGTGAAAGGTGAAAGTAAGCCGAAAGCAGAAGCGAAAAAAGAGGTTGTAAAAGAAACTGCGACTCCGGTTGTTGTGGCAACAAAATCTGATTCGTATGCTACAGGTACTCCTTCTCCAGCTGCAAAAAAGTTGATGGATGAAAATAATGTACCGGCAAATAAAGTAGGCGCTACAGGAAAAGATGGTCGCATCACCAAAGGCGATGTATTACATACATTAGCGAATGGTTTTGATTCTTCGTCAACATCCGGTTGGGGTGGTAGCAGAGATACTGATCGAGCTAAGATGACTCCATTGCGTAAAAAATTAGCACAGCGTTTAGTTTCTGTGAAAAACGAAACAGCGATGTTGACTACTTTTAATGAAGTTGATATGAGTGCTATTTATGCTATGCGGGCTAAGTATAAAGAAAAATTTAAAGATGTGCACGGAACTAATTTGGGCTTCATGAGTTTCTTTACTAAAGCTGTGACAGAAGCATTAAATTTGTTTCCGGCAGTAAATGCAATGATAGATGGAGAAGAAATTGTTTATCATAAATATGCTGATATCGGTATTGCTGTCAGTGCTCCGAAAGGACTAGTTGTTCCTGTTGTTCGTAATGCGGAGCAATTGAGTTTGGCTGGAATTGAAACAGCGATTAAGAATTTAGCGTTGAAGGCACGCGATAATAAAATTACATTGGAAGATATGAGTGGCGGAACATTTACAATCACCAATGGTGGTGTTTTTGGTTCGATGATGAGTACTCCGATTATCAATCCTCCACAGAGTGCAATTTTAGGTATGCACAATGTGGTTGATCGTCCTGTTGCTGTGAATGGGCAAGTTGTTATTCGCCCGATGATGTACGTTGCTTTATCATACGATCACCGAA
>CALQRR010000389.1 GCA_943333015.1 Chitinophaga pinensis
CGGGCACAACAGCCAACATTTCATCAGCATATTCCATCGTGGGGCCGAAGAAAATCTCCGGATCTGCAAAAGGAACATTCGCCCCGCTGGCAATCACCTGCATGCCGGCTGTTTTCATTCGCACTACCTGCTCACGCGTAACAATACGAGAGGCTGCTGCAGGAATAAACACTTCCGCTGCCAGATCCCAAATGCGTGCGTTGACTTCATCAAAAGAAAGCAACGCTGGTGCGTGCAACGTGTTTGCTTTCTTGTCGAGGAATAACTGGGTAACTTCCTCAAATGAAAATCCTTCTTCCCGGATGAGTCCTCCTGAACGGTCAATTATGCCTACGATTTTTGCCCCATTCTTTGCCAGATAATAGGCTGCAGCAGAAGCCACATTGCCCCAACCTTGAATGATTACGCGTTTCTCTTGGACAGTATCCTTATATATGTTGTAAAAATGTCGAACGGATTCCGATACGCCAAACCCAGTGATCATATCAGCAACGACTAGCTTTTTAGAAAGATCAGGGGTGTAATTCACATCTTCCAACACTTTGGAGACACCAGCACGAAGTTGCCCAATACGGCGAATTTTCTCGCCTTCGGTTCCTCCAAAATGCCCATTAACAACTCCTTCTTGAGGATGCCACAGTCCGAATTCTTCGGTGATTGGAATTACTTCATGAATTTCATCCACATTCAAATCACCACCTGTTCCATAATAATTTTTAAGGAGCGGCATCACTGCTTTATACCAACGTTTGAGAACCTCTTTTTTACGCGGATCTGCCGGATCGAAGTTGATTCCCGACTTTGCTCCGCCAATTGCAGGACCTGAAACGGTGAATTTGATCTCCATGGTCTTCGCCAACGACTCCACTTCACGACGGTCAAGTCCTTTACGCATACGTGTTCCGCCACCTGCTGCATTGCCCCGCAAGGAATTTATCACAATCCATCCTTCTGCCTCAGATTCAGCATCTTTCCACTCGAAAATTATTTCAGGTCTGCGTTCTTCATATTGCCGGAGCAGGTCTTTCATAACTTGTTTTTTGTATTTTTAGAGTGGCAAAAGTAGGAAGTTGAAGGGGAATTAGTTGGACACATTTGGAATCTAAGTTTTTCTGTATTTTAGGCACCACAAAACCAAACCAATAACACTGAATACCCAATGGGAACTAAGTCTGATAAACCGTTGAAGATAGTCGACGATCTCAGCAGCGAGTTTCAGCGCTCAACACGACTGAAGCCACTGAATCCGAAGGAAGACAAAAACTGGCGCGCTAAATTCGATGAGGATTTAGGTGACGAAGATGAAGATCTCGAAGAGGAAGATGAAGACTTTGAAGAAGTCAATCTGGATGAGGAAGAAGAAGTTGCCGACGATGATTTTGATCTAGAAGAAGATCTTGCTGATCCCGACTTCGCTGATGATGACGATGAGGAGGAAGAGTTTTTCGACGATACTGAATTCTGATTATCAAGCTGTATAAACGGCTCCTGCTGCAATAGGGCGTTGAGCTCCTGTTACAGTTGGAAGCGTACTCGGTATTCCGTTTAAACGGAGATAACCCAACAGTGAAAATATTAGTGATTCTTTTGAATCGATGAGATTACCTTCAGGAAGCTCCACAGTACATATACTGTGGAGCTTTATTTGTTTCATCAACCACACGTTTCTTGCACCGCCTCCGGTCACAAGCACTTTGCCCGGTTTGTGAAGGATTTTTCCAATTTGTTGTGCAAAGTGAATCCCGAACGTCGCCAGCAAATCCGCAACAGTTTCCTTCGGTGAATACTTCGTTAGTATGGGACTGATATTTTGATCCACCCACTCTGTCCCTAAACTTTTCGGTGCTTTTCTGGAGTAATATTCTAGGGCATTTAGTTCATCCAATAAAGGACTGATCACTATCCCGCTTGACGCCACTTTACCTTCATCGTCAAATTCAGCACCGAGCCGACGAGCGAGAGCATTCAGAACCACATTCAACGCTGAAATATCATATGCTATTCTTTGGCCTTCTTGCTCATACGATACATTAGCAAAGCCTCCAAGATTCAGACAATAGGTATATGTATGAAACAGAATTGAATCCCCAATGGGTACTAACGGAGCCCCTTGCCCACCCAAACTCACATCTCCTTGCCGAAAATCACACACCGTTGTCAGCCCGGTTTTTGCCGCAAGTGTCGCTCCGCAACCAATCTGAAATGTAAAACCCTGATCAGGTTGATGGAAAATGGTATGTCCGTGTGAGGCGACATAATCAGCTTTCCACAATTTACCGGCACTAAAGGCATTGACTTGTTCCGCCATCCAGCTTGAAAAGTCAATATCCAGTTTACGCATGTCAAGAGCCGAAAGCTCAGGAGCTTGTAATAAGCGATTTCGCCACATGGAGGAATACGTCACTGTTTGTGATTCATGGATGTTATATTCTATGCTATTAGCTGTCTTTCTGAATGTTACAGCAATCAGATCAAGCCCGTCAATAGAGGTTCCGGACATTAATCCGACCCCTGTTAGAACATCTGTGGGTACTTGCATGTTTTTACGTGATTTCATGATTAATTAACTGCTATTTTTGGCGCTCAAACATCACACACGATGCACATACAATTATCCGAAGAACATCTGATGATCCAAAAAGCTGCGCGAGATTTTGCGCAGAATGAATTGAAACCAGGAGTCATCGAACGCGACGAGAAGCAGCAATTTCCTGCAGAACAAATTAAAATGCTTGGTGAACTGGGTTTCATGGGCATGATGGTAGATCCAAAGTACGGCGGAAGTGGAATGGATACCATTTCGTATGTGTTGGTGATGGAAGAACTTTCAAAGATCGATGCATCTGTTTCAGTTGCCGTATCGGTGAACAACTCACTTGTATGCTGGGGACTTGAAACATTTGGGAACGAAGAGCAAAAGCAAAAATACCTTGTGCCACTTGCCAAAGGTGAGAAATTGGGAGCGTTTTGCCTTTCTGAACCGGAAGCGGGTTCTGATGCAACATCACAAAGAACAACCGCTGAGGA
>CALQRR010000390.1 GCA_943333015.1 Chitinophaga pinensis
ACGGATAAAATGTAAACTGGCTTTATATGCAACTCCTGTGGTTGCATTGCCAGTGTTACGCGGTCCGGTAGCTAACCCACACATGCTGGTACCGTGCGTACAACTGGTAAAAGCACTCGAGCCATACGTATAATCAGTGGTAATGGATCTCCCAACATTTGAACTGCCATTGTTAAATAAAGTACCCAGATAACTTTGACTTGAACTGATTCCAGCATCGATCACTCCTATAGTAATGCCTTGTCCTTGTGAGGTATTCCAAGCGGAAGGAATGTTAACGTTATTGTATTTCCATGGCAAACGGCAACCTGGCGTAATGGTGGTCCAGTCTGTGGTATTCAGTATTTCTGTTGCAGCTCCGCAACCGGACGATGAGCGTTCCAGATTATCGGGCCAATAGTCAAGTGGTTCGATGTATCGGACGTTTTCAAGGTTATATAGGGTTGTGAATGTGTTTTTATCTGTTAACCGAATGGTGAGAATGGGAAGTGTAGGATCGTCTTCGATGAGAATGTCTGAAAGTTGGACAGGTGATAAAGCGGTTTTATTTACTTCGCGAAGGATGAGTGCAAGGAGCGCATCGTGAACCGATTTCCATTCTGTGCTTTGAAGATCTATGGTATGAATACTTTGAGTCAAATCGCCCGTGCCGCTTGGTTTATAACCAATAGCAACCGATTGGTCTCCTGATTGAGCAGCGCTCCACAAGGTTTTAAGATCAACCCATTCCCATCGGAAGTCGTTGCGTTGTTCACCTGTTTGCCGAATGATCGCATCTGTTTTTACTTTCGAATATGGATCGCCTTCTGGAGCAGCAACTGGATTGGGTTTCATTTTCAATACATCTCCCACCACACTTGAAGATGAAATCGTTTCATCCTCTTTTCGGTTACAGGAAGTCCCGAATAATAACGCCGCTAAGCCTAAAATGAATAGTGATTTTTTCATAAACTATTTGGTTTTAAGGATTTTGAAATGTGAAGTTAGTGGGAAAGGCTTCTTTTTTTCGAACCAGCTCATTAAAAATCATCAACAGGACCGAGTAAAACTCTGTTGAAAACCTTTTATAATACAAACATGATTTTTTGGGATTCGGGATGTATCGCTTTCCATTATTTCATCAAACTCTTCCTACTCTTAACAAGTTTAAAAGCATACCTTTGCACGCCTTTTTTAGCTAGTATGATTGCAGTATCGAACATCTCTCTCCGTTACGGGAAACGGACACTTTTTGAAGACGTTAACCTCAAATTCATTCCCGGAAATTGTTACGGAATAATCGGAGCCAACGGAGCCGGTAAGTCCACTTTTTTGAAAATTCTTTCCGGAGAAATTGATGCCAATACGGGTGAGATTGCCATTACTCCGGGAGAACGGATGGCTGTCCTTCGTCAGAATCACTATGAATTTGATGAATACCCGGTATTACAAACGGTAATGATGGGACACAAGCGATTGTGGGATATCATGATTGAGAAGGATGCTATCTATGCCAAGCCGGATTTTTCGGATGCTGATGGAATCCGGGCATCGGAGCTCGAAGGCGAATTTGCAGAAATGGAAGGATGGAATGCCGAAAGCGATGCTGCCAACTTGTTAAGTGGATTGGGTGTAACAGAAGACCTTCACTACAAATTAGTTGCTGATCTTAACGGTACTCAAAAGGTACGCGTGCTTCTCGCACAGGCGCTTTATGGAAATCCTGATATTTTGTTGCTCGATGAGCCAACCAACGACTTGGATGTTCATACCATTGCCTGGCTGGAAGATTATCTAGCCGACTTTAAAAATACTGTTATCGTAGTATCGCACGACCGTCACTTTTTAGATGCCGTGTGCACTCACATTGTTGATATTGACTACAGTAAAATGAAGCTCTTTACCGGAAATTATACGTTCTGGTACGAATCCAGTCAGCTGATCAGTCGGCAGATGTCAGATAAGAATTCCAAGTTGGAGGACAAACGCAAACAGCTTCAGGACTTCATTGCTCGTTTCAGTGCCAATGCTTCCAAATCGCGCCAGGCAACTAGTCGTAAGAAGTTGCTCGATAAACTGAATGTGGAAGACTTGCAGGCATCGAACCGAAAATACCCTGCAATCATTTTCAAACCCGAACGTGAACCCGGAGACCAAATCCTACATGTGGAAAATCTGAGCGCTAGTTTGAACGGTAAGTTGCTGTTCTCTAACGTGACCTTTAACATGCACCGAAGTGATAAGATTGCAGTAATTGCTCAGGATCACCAAGCGGTATCTTTTCTCTTTGATATTTTGATGGGAGAACGTGAGCCAGATGGTGGAACTGTAACCTGGGGGACTACGATCAAACCAGCATATCTGCCTGCGGATAATGGAAAATACTTTACCCTAGATCTGAATCTGATCGATTGGCTTCGTCAATACTCATCAGATCCGGATGAAACGTTTGTCAGAGGCTTTCTGGGCAAAATGCTTTTTTCGGGAGAAGAAACGTTAAAGAAATGTTCCGTCCTTTCTGGAGGGGAGAAAATGCGCTGTATGATTTCCCGGATGATGCTTGGAAGCGGCAATTTGTTGATCATGGATGAACCAACCAATCACTTGGATCTGGAGTCAATTACTGCTTTCAATAATTCTATTACGGATGTGAAAACACCGGTGTTGCTTAGTTCTCATGATCATCAGTTTATGCAAACGACTGCAAACCGAGTGATCGAACTAACTCCCAAAGGAATTATTGACCGTCAACTTACATACGATGACTTTCTTGAAAACGAAGCTGTGGCCTCTCGTCGTCAGGAACTTCAACCAGCCTGAATCTCACATTAACTATAATTTAATCGGAGCATTGGTGCCGAAGGGCTAATATTGTCCTTATATTCCATGTATGAGTATTCTGATTATAGAAGACGAACCCAAGTTGGCAGATTTTATCCGCCAAGGTCTTGAAGAGAATGGGTATGATGTTGATGTGTCTTTTGACGGTCCAGGGGGCTTGCAAAAGGCATTGAATCAACCTTTCGATTTGGTCATA
>CALQRR010000391.1 GCA_943333015.1 Chitinophaga pinensis
AACTGCTTATGTGTGGCCAACGGGAAGTGTGCTTGATATGAATTTCCACCTCAAAAACTATGACCTCGATTCAGTGCTGGCTGCCGAAGTATACATCAACGTATACACAGTGCCCACGACAGAACCCATTGAAGTAATGTATTCCGATTTGCTCACCGATCTCAACATTTTCATTCCGGCCGACAATACACCACCTGTTTTCTCATCATCAGATTACGACCAAAACGCCACTCGCTATTGGAACATTTGGCAACTGACTTCTCACACCCACAAATACGGCATTGATTTCGACATTTTCAAACGCAACGTCAATGGCAGCAAGGGCGAGCAGATTTACGAAGGCTGGTACAACACCGACTACACCTTTAATCAGGGATATTACAGCTTTTCTCATCCTCCGGTAAGGCAGTATTCTCCACTGGAAACCATCAACCCTAGAACGGGACTGATTCAGGAAGCCACTTTTCGCAATACGGGTAACTCCTTGGTTTACTTTGGATTGACGACCAATGACGAAATGAAACTGTATTACATCCAATACACCTTGGGTGACTTAATCGATGCGCCATCAGGCATTGAAAATGTGCAGGTATTTCCGCTGTCAGTGTTCCCGAATCCAGCAAATGATTATGCTCAGGTAGCATTCGATTTATCACAAAACAGCCCTGTAAATCTTTCGATCCTTGACCTTTCGGGCCGTTTGATCAAACAGATGTATTCGGGATTGCTGCCTGCAGGTAAGCAACAAATCAGCATCCCAACCGAATTAGCCAATGGCATGTATCTTCTTCAACTACATACAGACCAAGGCGTTGTGACTCAAAAACTCAACATCCAGAAATAGGTTTTTGTAAAATCGAACAGCAGCAGGGAGCTTTTCCGAATGATTTGTGCACCTTTGAAGCACAACCCATCCGATGAAAAAAATCTACCTGCTGCTGTTTTTTTTATGTCCGCTCATCACCTTCGGACAAACCTATACTGGTCCCGAAAGCATCGCCTTTGATGCGGGCAATAATCGCTACCTGATTTCCAATACCGGAAGCGGAACCATTCTCGCCCGTTCAGCCAGCGGAACACTTTCTGTGTTCAAAAGTGGCATTTCACCATCGCCTTATGGCATCGAGATTCTCGGCAACACCGTTTATGCTTGCTGTCTGGGATCCATCAAGGGATATTCACTGAGCGATGGCTCTGAAGTATTTAATGTAAATACGGGTGCTACATTTTTGAATGGCATCACCAGCGATGGTTTCTCAAACCTGTTTGCTACCGATTTTGGTGGAAAAAAGATTTACCGGATCAATACATTGAGCAGTGTTTCCAATGTAATGGCCAGCGGACTTGTTCAACAGCCCAATGGCATTGTTTACGATCAGGCAAACAACCGCCTTGTATTTGTCAATTGGGGTAGCAATGCGCCTATTAAAGCACTTTCCCTCACCGATTCTACGGTCACAACCATTGCCACAACGACACTGGGCAATTGCGACGGCCTCGCCTGGAACGGCCTTGACACTTGGTACATTGCTGCATGGACAGGTCAGAAAATTGTGAAATATGATCGCGATTTCCTGAATGCACCAGTCACCATAGCCACGGGAATGTCAAGCCCGGCCGATATCTATTACAACCAGTTAAGCGACACATTGGCCATTCCTAATTCGGGAAATAACACGGTCGTATTTTTAGGATTTACAGCCATCGAAAATGTCACGTGCTCCCTTCTTCCGCTTACCACAACCGCTGATGCGGCTATTTTTGAAGGCACTACGTTGCCCATGGGTGATTCGGTTTTACGCATTGGTTTCACCAACACATCCGGCCTCAGCTTTGCCTATCCGCTAGCGCGTATTACGCCACTTTCGGCACTACCGGCGGGAATGACATTCAGCGCATCTTCCAACGATTTTCAAGTATTTGCATCCTCTTGGAATCCTGATTCTGTTGCTGAGGCAAGCTTTTTCTTCGATGTCACGCAAGCCATTCCAGAAAACACACAACTTGACTTTCTGGTCGAAATCACCAACCTCAGCCCATCCTCTGCCGATACCTGTTTCTTTACCGACACCTTTAGCATTAATCTCAATCCGGGCGTTATTTTAGGCATCGCGCCAGCGGATGAAAACTGGACTATTTATCCCAACCCATCCACTGGTAATGTACAGGCACATTTCCCATCCGAAAACGGGCTTCTTCGCATTTATGACCTTACCGGAAAGTTGCTTTGCTCCTACGCAACAAACACCCAAACGCTGTTGATAGGAAAAGAAGTCTTTACCCGTTCAGGCATGTATCAAATGGTTTGGATGGATAAGCGTTCCGGCAAAACGCTGCATAAAACGGTGGTCATTCAGGAGTAATTATTCCAGATTCCTTTTAAATTAACGGAGTAAAAAAAGCGACCTGCCTTTCGACAGATCGCTTCTCCAAAACCAAAAACTACGATTCCCTCAGGTTTAGGATGACCTGTAGGCCATTTCGGTGGGTGATTTAGAATGAGGGCCAAGGAAAACCCTTGCATAAATGCGGATAATGGATAAACCATCCACAACAAAACTGAGCGAAATAAAAAACGCGAGCATGTATTGATTGCTGTGAATATGGGAGAAGATAAGGTCTTCACCAATGAACGTAGGCGTAATAGGGAAACCCGTCATGGCCAGACACGTGATCAGAAAAACAAAGGCAATCTTCGGATGATGATATGAATGTCCGTGAAACTGATCCAGATCGATGCTTTGCTCAATCCGGCGTAGACGTCTAAGGGCAAACCAGCCAATAATGCCACCAACAACAATTCCGCTGAGATAAAGATATACCTGTTCAAATCGAAAAGTTTCGTTGAATGAAACCGCCAGTGCTACCCAAAAGTGATTCATTACAATGAGTAGCCAGCTGAGTTTCACGTTTTTTCGTTCCGAAAACGACTTCAACACCATGATCACAGCGATGAACGAAAACACGAGTGGCACATGAAACCGGACGTCTTCCGAAAGCAATTCGCGGTGA
>CALQRR010000392.1 GCA_943333015.1 Chitinophaga pinensis
ACTTCGTTCTGAAGTTCAGATGAACATCAAACGTTTGATGGATATCGGATCATACCGTGGTATTCGTCACCGTTCTGGTTTACCTGTTCGTGGACAAACTACAAAGAACAATGCACGTACCCGTAAAGGGAAGAAGAAAACAGTTGCCAACAAGAAGAAGGTAACTAAGTAATTCTTGAGTACGAATCAATCGAACATCCATTAAGAAATGGCTAAAACAACCAAAACAACCAAGAAGCGTGTTGTTAAAGTGGAAGCAGTGGGTCACGCTCACATCAATGCTACCTTTAACAATATTATTGTCTCCCTCACCAACACAACAGGCCAGGTAATTTCCTGGAGTTCTGCAGGCAAGATGGGATTTCGCGGATCTAAGAAAAACACACCTTATGCAGGGCAAATGGCTGCAAGTGACTGTTCAAAAGTTGCTTATGACCTAGGGCTTCGTAAAGTGAAAGTGTTTGTAAAAGGACCAGGCGGAGGTCGCGAATCAGCTATTCGTACGATACACAACAGTGGAATCGAAGTAAGCGAAATCGTAGACGTAACACCGGTACCACACAATGGTTGCCGTCCACCAAAACGCCGCCGCGTTTAATTATTCACTTTAACAATACCTCTCATGGCAAGATATATCGGCCCGAAGTCAAAGATCGCCCGTAAGTTCCGTGAACCAATTTTCGGTCCGGACAAGGTGCTCACAAAGAAAAACTATCCTCCTGGACAGCATGGTAACTCCAAAAAACGTCAGAAAGTTTCTGAATACGGAGTTCAGTTGCAGGAAAAACAAAAAGCAAAATACACATACGGTATTCTGGAAAAACAGTTTGCATTGATTTTTGATCGTGCAAGCCGTGCTTCAGGAGTTACAGGTGAGATGTTGCTAAAACTGATTGAAGCACGTTTGGACAATGTTGTTTACCGTATGGGTTTATCAGCAACACGTTCAGGAGCTCGTCAGTTAGTTTCTCACCGTCACATTACTGTAAATGGATCTGTTGTTAACATTCCATCTTACACGCTTAAGCCAGGAGATATAATCTCTGTACGTGAGAAGTCGAAGTCTTTGGAAGTGATCACTAATGCACTTTCAGGACACACCAACAAATATTCATGGTTGGAATTTAATGCCTCAACGCTTAACGGAACGTTCCTAAATCTTCCAGATCGCGAACTTATTCCTGAGAACATTAAGGAGCAACTGATCGTGGAATTGTATTCGAAGTAATTCGGTACATTCTCTTACTTCATATTTCAAATCAAGAATACTATGGCAATACTGGCTTTTCAACGTCCCGACAAGGTAATCATGATCTCATCGACTGATCAGCATGGTCAGTTTGAGTTCAGACCACTTGAACCTGGGTATGGAATTACAGTTGGTAATGCTCTCCGTCGAATTCTGCTTTCCTCACTAGAAGGATTCGCTATTACTTCAATTAAAATTGAAGGTGTAGAACATGAATTCTCAACGCTAAAAGGCGTAGTAGAAGATGTGACAGAGATCATTCTGAATCTGAAACAAGTTCGTTTCAAACGTCAGATCGACAGTACTGAACACGAAAAAGTAGTGATCAGTCTGAGTGGTCAGAGCCAACTAACTGCGGGTGATATTGGTAAATTTACATCTTCATTTCAGGTATTAAATCACGATTTTGTGATTTGTAACATGGATCCTTCTGTGAACCTGAAAATGGAAATCACCATCGATAAAGGTCGCGGATATGTTCCGGCTGAAGAGAATCGTCCTGCTACCCAGCAAATCGGATTAATTCCGATTGATTCTATCTACACGCCTATTCGTAATGTGAAATACTCAGTAGAAAACTACCGGGTTGAGCAAAAGACTGACTACGAGAAACTGATCTTGGAGATTACAAGTGATGGTTCAATACATCCGAAAGATGCGTTGAAAGAAGCTGCAAAGATTCTTATCCAACACTTCATGCTTTTCTCTGATGAGAAGATTACTGAAGACGTAGAAGAGAAAGTAACGACGGAAGAATTTGATGAAGATATTCTTCACATGCGTCAACTTTTGAAAACACGTTTGGTAGATATGGATCTGAGTGTTCGTGCACTTAACTGCCTAAAAGCAGCTGATGTAGATACGATTGCAGATTTGGTATCTTACAACAAGAATGACCTTTTGAAATTCCGCAACTTCGGTAAGAAGTCACTGACTGAACTCGAAGAATTAGTTCAGACTAAACAGTTGAACTTCGGAATGAATCTGGCCAAATACAAACTCGACAAAGACTAAAAACAGCCCGGAGGCTTTAGACATTACATTGCATCATGAGACACGGTAAAAAATTAAATCACCTCGGCCGCACCGCGCCACACCGGAAGGCGATGATGGCAAATATTGCCAGTTCATTGATTCTGCATAAGCGGATCAATACAACGCTTGCCAAGGCAAAAGCGCTGCGCGTATACGTAGAGCCTCTGATCACAAAATCAAAAGAGGATACTACACATAGCCGTCGTACTGTATTTGCTTACCTAAAAGACAAGCACGCTGTTGCTGAGCTTTTTCGCGATGTATCAGTTAAAATTGCTGATCGTCCAGGTGGATACACACGTATTATAAAACTTGGTAATCGTTTGGGAGATAACGCTGAAATGGCGATGATCGAACTGGTTGATTACAACGAGAATCTACAGAAGACAGCGAAAGTAAGTGCTGAGAAGAAAACCCGTCGTAGCGCTGGTGCTAAGAAAAAAGCAGATGCTCCGGCAGATGTAGCACCGAAAGCAGACGAAACTTCTTCTACAGAAGAAACTGCTGCTGAATGATCTCTTTCATATTGTGAACATTTTAAAAGGATAAAGCCGATGGTTTTATCCTTTTTTTTTGATCTTGCCCTACCCATTCGTCATGCAAAATAAAGAGCCCCAAACAGCCGTATTACTTCTGGAAGACGGTACAACATTTTATGGTAAAGCCGTTGGAAATCCAGGCACAGCTACTGGTGAGATCTGCTTTAATACCGGGATGACTGGCTA
>CALQRR010000393.1 GCA_943333015.1 Chitinophaga pinensis
ATAATTTATCGAGATGATCTTTTCCGAGTGGCTTATTCAAAAAGGAATAAACACCGCGAACCGACATGGCTCGTTTTTGATCTACCGGATTCAGGGAACTTGTAAGGAAAACGATTTTGATTTTATCGTAAATCTTTGGACATGATTTGCCAAATTCTTCTGCAAACTGAAACCCATCCATGATCGGCATATTGATATCCAGAAAGATAATTTCAGGAATCAGATCTTCTGGTAGATGCGCCCGTTCGAAATTAGCTAGAAATTCAAGCGCACTTTTACTGCTGGTATGCACATAAATCCGGTCTGCAAAATTGCACCCTTCAATCATTTTCTGATTAATGAAGTTATCAATCTCACTGTCGTCCACTAACATAACAGTGGGGTACTTTGCCTTTGGCTTCTTCATTGACATTTCTTGGGTGCTTTTGGGTAGATTGCTGGAGCTAAAAATAGTAGAATTAAATGAGAGAGACGTGTATATGCTGACATAAAATCCACAGAGAAACAAACAGTGCTCATTGGTCTGTCTGCAACAATTGTTGAAAACATTAGAAGAAAACACGTACCTGAATACCGCCGATATTTACTGTTTTTACATCCGGCGACTTTCTTCCATCGTAATTGAAATTTATCTGCATGTTGTTCGAGAGCGTTCTTTGGTAAGTTATCCCCCAGGTGTAATTGTTTCCGTTACGCAATCCCTCCTGCATTTCAAATGCAACGGGTGTGTTTTGGGTACCTGAAAATCCTATCAGGATTATGTTTGCCTTTGCCTGAAAGCTGCCCTTGTTGGCTACATTATACTTGAGATCAATACCGGCCGTTTGTGAAAGGGAGCGTTCTCCTCCCAATTCAGGCGCATTGTTTTTGACGCTGCGTTTGTAATTCACCGTAAGGCGGAACGTTGCATTGGGTTGATACGATAGCTTCGGCTCCAGCTCTATATACCGGATCGAATAATTTCGTGTGCTGTAATAATCGGTCGTACTTACCTTTCGGCCTGAACGCGTTTCTCCGTTAAATGTAAACTGCGCTATCGGCGACCAGCGTATCCGGTGATTGCTGAACTGATTTTCGCGTGCTTCCAGTCCGTTGTTTAATAACGCTTTCGTTCCAATCCGCTGCCAGTTGAGGTCAAAGCCAAATTTGGGAGCGATTTTATTGAAAAACACCGAATTCCTCAAGGTCTGATTGAGCGTAATCAGGTTCGGATCATCAATGCCGGCACTGAAAGGATTGTAAGCCTCCAGCACATTGGTATTGGTGGTGCGTCCTTCATACCGCAGCGCCGTTTGTGTAGAAATGCGTGCCATAAAACCTTTCCATCCTTTGGATTGGCTCCAGGTGCGCGGTGCTTTTAAATTGAACGCCTCATTCAATGAACTCGAGTACACCCGTATGAATTCCGTTGTGGGCGTGAATACCCGAATGTACCGTGCCTGATCCGGAAAAACCGACACCTCAAATTCATTCAATTCCTTTAACTCATTTCCATTATAATCCGTCCAAGCATATACACCTTGCCCCGGCTGAACTTCCAGATAACTAAAGTCTTTGCGTGTTTCCAAGCCGCTGCCTGCTTCGTAAAATGTATTGGATTGAATACTCGATTTTAACGCCCGTAACGTTAATTCTATCCGGTTGACTAAGGTCCGCTCCGGTTTCAGGCTGCTCAGCAACGTATCACGGATTTCAAGTTTTCGGAAACTCGTAGTCGTACGGAATTGCACATTTTCATTGGTCGAAAAATCCATGCTGAAGCCATAACTCTCCGCCCAAGCATATTCCTTCAGATTCTTGCTCATCACTCCCTGATCGGTCCTAACACGGTAAAAGAAATTGAATTTCCGTTTCGCGGTATCCACATTCTGGATAAATGCCTGCCTGTCGAAAAACGAATACGAAGTTGTGCGCAACGTATCCTGCTGCACATCGCTTAATAAATTGTGTTCGTATTCGTCCTTATACCCAATCTGAATCCAGCGGATGTCCTTCGTGAAGGTGGTTCTGTGTCGATAAAAAACCGTGCTGTTTTCTGTCCCGCGTGAGTCGGTTAAACTGCCCGCATAATTCAACCCAAATCCTCTGTGTTTGAGATCTGCATTCAACGCATGTTGTGTTGCTTGAAGTTCTTCTCCTTTGAGAAATGCGGTAAATAAATAATTCGTTGTACCGATCCCACTTTTACTCAGATTTACATTCATGCGTGGCAAATATTCGGTCGCCGGCGCACTGATGACTTTCTGAAGGTTCCAGTCGCGGTCAAATTCCACATTCCGAAACCGCTCAATGGGCGTGAAATGCTTATCCACTTGCTCGTAACTCACGGTGCTCACAAGCTTCCAGGGCAGACTGTCTTTCCCAAGTGTTTTAACATTTTCAAGTGCTACCCGAAAGGCATATCCTTCATTATCACCATTTCCACTGGGCGAAAACGTATTCACATCATAATTGGAATACGCCACTTCCGACATCAGTTTGAGTGTTTTGCTAAAACGATAATCACTGCCAAACGTCACCACCTGCCGTTTGATGGGTGGAATGAGTTGTGTTTTAGGGACGAAATTTCCTTGCGGAACACCATCAAGCGGAGCTACCCATTGAAAAACTCGCCCGTTGGCAACGCTGTTGGTTTGAATATAATCTCCTTTATTCGCCCCCACATTGCTGAAACTGGCTTTGTAAACAGCCGTCTCCGGATTAGTTGAGTAGACCAAAATGTTCTGATACAAAATGCTGTTTACAACCGTGTCTTGTTGTAAATATAGGATCAAATCTTGCGAATAACCCACACTGTCGACCGACTCAATTAATGCGTTTTGAGCAATATCGCCGGCTTGTGTCAGAACGATTTTTTGCTCCGTTGTTAGCTGTTGCTGCAGGGGCTGATTCCTACTGTCCTGCTCGGTATAGACATTGAGCCGGGTGGTAAGTTTTCCCTGTTCAATCTCGGTATTGAAATACAGCAAGGAACGGGCATAATTCCGATCGGAATATTCAAATTCC